>DASTPO010000484.1:0-3372 GCA_035762225.1 Candidatus Angelobacter sp. | reverse complement strand
GCTGGAAAAGAGCAGGCGGTAATCCCGCGAGACGCGCAGGGGAGAAAGATCAATTGCAAACGCGCTTACGATCCCCGCCGGGGCGCCGGCGGATGGTTCCGGCCCGGGATCAGGCTTGAGATGCGCCGGGCTCTGTGGCTGCTGGGTGTCCACTTTGAAAATATAGCGCAGCCCGGCTTTCTAAAAATGCAATCACGGCCAGGGAGGAGTGCTGTCTCCGCTCCGGACCGTGATTGCATCATTTCGTCACGGTTGTGGCTCAATATTGGCCGTATAACAGCACATCGACTGCGCCCTGTGTATTTGACGCTCCAATGCCGTCAATTGCCACGGAGAGTTTCACTCCGGGTACATCATAAACGCGGGTGGTCTGGCCGTGCGGGGTGAGCAACACCTGGTCAAGGAATGCAACCAGCTCGTTGCCTTCCATGATCGTTAACCGAACCAGCACGTTGCAGGTCGATCCGATACGCTCATCGCATACGAGACGGACTTTATCGAACTGGGCTACTTCCACGATGCCGAGCTCTTTGGTCTCGCCGCCCTTGATGCTCTCAGCTCCCGGCTTGGTCCGGAAGGCCAGTACATTTTCAATCTCGTGAATGGAAATTGGAGTCGGAGTACTTCTCGGTGCAGTTGCCATATTCAATTCCAATCTTTTGCGCCGTGGCGGCGCGTTCGGAGTTGTGGACTTCAACAGCTTTCTTGGGCCGCTGGTTTGAGTCCGGGCTGGACTTGCTCGTGTTTCTTGCGGCTGGGAGCGACTCAGGTGTGCGCTCGACTAAGCCGGCTCATCTTCAAAATTCTCTGAAACCCATCGCTTTGCGATTGCAATCGAGATATTACGGGAGAACAGGTAAATTTGAATCTTCGCTGGAACGGCCAGGTTACCGTTCTCTCGCTTTCATTGCGTCGCAAGCGGAGCAGAGTATAACGCCGTTTTTCTCGCGCAGAGACGCTGCATCGCATTCTTTTTTGAAATGATCAAGAGGTCAAATTTGTGCGCTGCCAATCAGTTAGAAATGGCTCATGTAGCAGGCGTTCCCGCGGCGGTTTTCGCCAGAAAGCTTTGTGAATTCTAAGCCGCACGCGCTACAGCAACAGATCATCTTTTAAAAGATTGTCGCCTTACGGCTCAGGCGCGCTTCAACTCCGCCCTCGCGGGAACAGGGTTGCTGGCTATCATAGGCAGCCGCGCAGCCCCGATCAGACCGGCATCGCTGCCGAGGAGCGCCCGCGTGATGATGGTGGTCCGCCGCGCGGGAAGAACATCATCAGGGACGCTGCTTCCCTGCACGCCGCGGACATTCTCGGTGGGCGCAGTGGCGCGATAAACGAAAGAATTTCTGCGCACGGTTTCGAGCATCGTGGGTGCAAATGCGTCCCATGCGCTGGAGACGCCGCCACCGATCACATACATGGGGAAGTTGAAGGTATTGACCAGGTCAGCGATCACAATTCCCAGAGCGTTGCCGACGCGGCGAAAAATTTCCTGCGCCGGCTGGTCACCCTGAGTGGCCATCTGGTGGACCACCTTCGAGCTGAATTCGGGATCTGCATTCATGGCGCGTCCAAGTTCCGTCGCGTTCCCCGCGGCCACGGCTTCCACAGCCATGCGCTTTACCGCCGTCGCGGAGGCGATCTGCTCCAGACAGCCACGGCTGCCACAGTTGCAAGCCGGTCCCCTGGGATCGACGCTGATGTGCCCGAGCTCTCCAGCCATGCCCGTCATGCCGTGCCACACCTGCCCGTTCATCACCACGCCTCCGCCCACGCCAGTGCCCAGTGTGAGCATGCACATATCATCGACGGTGGCTGCGGCACCCAACCACTTCTCACCCAGCGCGGCAGCGTTGGCATCATTCTCAAGCACCACGGTTGTTCCCAGGCGGCGCTCAATCTCATCGCGGACGGGATAGTCGTGCCATCCGGGCAGATTCGGCGACTCGCGCAGCATGCCGGTTTGCAGCTCAATAATTCCCGGCACGCCGATGCCGATGCCGGCCAGCTCGCCTGACCCGCGCAACCTGGTGACGATCTGCTGGATTGCTGAGCACATTTCGTCGATTACCAGGCCGCGGCCGCGCGAAACCTCCGTGCTGGTGGTAATTTTTTCCAGCACTTTACCGGAGCCGTCAATCGCGGCGATACGCAGGTTGGTGCCTCCCAGATCCACTCCGATGGCAAATGTCGTCATGTGAATTTTGACTCCCGGACAGCGGTGAATGATGCCTGCACCAGCTTACTTGCTTGCCGCAGGGATTGCGAGTTGCTCCACAGGTTTGAAGATTCATGGCGAAGAGACTATCTTTCCGTCATGCAAATCAAGGGGAAGGTTGCGGTTGTCACTGGCGGAGCCAATGGAATTGGCCGCGCGCTGTGCTTGAGGTTCGCTAAGGAGGGGGCGCGGTTTGTTGCCGTCTCCGACGTGGATGAGCTAAACGGGAGAAAGGTCGCAGCGGAGATCGGGCAGGGCCGGGCAGAGTTCTTTCCCTGTGATGTCTCACAGGAGAGCCAGGTCAGGCGTCTGGTTGCTGCGGTGAATGCGCGCGCAGGGCAGATTGATATTTTCTGTTCCAACGCCGGCATTGGCACCACCGGCGGCCCGGAAGCTCCGGACCGCGACTGGCAGCGCAGCTGGGACATCAACATGATGGCGCATGTGTATGCAGCCCGCGCTGTTCTTGACCAGATGCTCGCCCGCAAGGAAGGCTACCTGCTGCAGACTGTCTCCGCCGCCGGGCTGCTGACGCAGGTTGGCTCCGCGCCTTACTCGGTAACCAAACACGCGGCTCTGGGCTTCGCCGAATGGCTTTCGGTCAACTACGGCGATAAGGGCATCCGGGTTTCGGCGCTCTGCCCGCAGGGCGTACGGACCAACATGCTGCTGGGCGAACATTTCATCGGCGCTAAATTCTTGCTGGAAGGGGCAATCGATCCTGAACAGGTTGCCGGCGACGTGGTAAAAGCTATGGCGGAGGAAAAATTCCTCATCCTTCCGCACCCTGAAGCGGGCAAATATTTCCAGAACAAAGCCACAGACTACGACCGCTGGATCCGCAGCATGAGGAAGTTGCTGCAAGCGGAGACGGCCCAGGCAATGAAAACTTAGCGGTACAAAAACTTCTCAGGACTCTACTTCTGGCATTGCGGGCAATAGTGTGTACCGCGCCCGGCGACCACGATCTTCTTGATCGGCGTCTTGCACTTGCGGCAGGGCTTACCTTCGCGGCCATACGCACGATGCTGAATCTGGAAGAAACCCGCTTCTCCGTCCGCGTCAACGTAGTCAGAAACGGACGACCCGCCGGCGGCGATTGCGGCGTTCAGGACTTTCTGCAAGGAGGAATGTAGTTTCCGCAACTCGCTTTT
>DASTPO010000483.1:0-2828 GCA_035762225.1 Candidatus Angelobacter sp. | reverse complement strand
TGATAGCGCCGGAATCATTTTGATCGATCCGCTCACGCCGGAAGAATGGATCAAGCCCACAAGCGCGCAGCGCTGGCAGGTTCGCCGCGCCGTGTGGTTTTCGCGTGCAGGCTCCGTTCTGGTGGCGCTGGGCGTGATCCGCTTTTGCCTGTGGCTCTTGCAGCGCGGCAACAACGCGGCTCCGCGGCGGATCGTCAGCTTGTTTGGCCCGCAGGCCCGGGAGACGGTGGAGCGTATTCTGCGTGAACTAGCCAAGCTCCCGCCGGCCACCACGCGGCTCATTCGCGAGCGTTGGGGCCATCCCGGATTTTTTCTAACCATGGCCCGATATATTCAGACGCTGCCTGCCAGCGCCGCTGAGGTGTCCCGGTTTGAAATCCCGCCACACATTCCGGTGACCGTGATCTCCGGAGCGCACCAGCCGAGTATTCGCATGGTGGAACATGAGGCCATCGCCGCGCACTCGCTTCATGGACGTCACATTGTCGCTGCCAAAAGCGCGCACTGGGTCCATCTGGACCAACCCGAGCTGATTGTTGAGGCGGTTCGCGAGATGATGGCCGGGAGCGCTGCCGAAAGCGCTCCTGCTTCCCATTGAGCTTGCCTGCCGATTAGAATATTTTTCGGTAGCCGCCCCATTCATGAAAAAAGTCGTTGAGCGTGAGCGCAACAAGAACTATTACCGTGTTCTCCACGTGCCCATCTGGATATGGGCCTTCTGGATACTTCCCGGACATCTAACCGCCGCACTGTACGCGCATGGTCCCGACCGCCGGCACTGGATCTGGCTGGCCGTTGTAACCGCGGTCTGCGTCTGGCGTGGGTTCGCCGGACGTCTCCCCGGCGGCGAGCCTCGCCCGTACATCACCCACTATGGCGAGCCCAAGCCCAATCTCTGGTATCGCGTGGTGTGCTATACCACTGCCTGGATCGACCTGCTGGTCCCGTTCACCATCAACCTCATTGGCCTGGCTGTGGCCGTATTCAGCGGCCGCTGGGTGATCAACGATCTCTACGTGCGCCTTTACTACGTGCTGGCTGCCGTCATTGTGCTGGCCACCGTTCTTGACTTCACGCCGCGCGCGCGACGCTCCACCCGCAATGAAGGCGCGGAGAAGGGCTGGTTTTATGTGGCTGTCTGGACCGTGGTTCCCACGCAGCTTGCCAGCTGGGCCATGTGGCGGCTGGGAAAATATTTTGATCTTGCGCCCACGAGCCTCGGTCATCTTCGACTCGCGACGTTCCTGGTGGTCGCCGGCGCATTCTTCGCTCTCGGTTGGCTCGGCAAGCTTCCCCGCTCACAGCGATATCACATCCCTGAAGGTGTTATCTCTGACATGCCTGTTTCCGCCGGAGCGTAACGCGGGCCTCGTTTCGATTGGATGAGGGAATCACTAGACGCCAGTGTGGTTCCCTTTGTTTTCTCCGACCATCGAAGTACGGTGTGGGAGCGAGGAACTATTCTGCCAGGCAGAACGCGACGATCGTGTTGCCGCTGACTCCAGTTTCCTTTTCCAGTTCGCGCAGCAGCTTCGCCTCCAGATCGTCGGGATCAGGGATCATTTCGCAGGCTGCAATCTGCTCGTCACTTGCGCCGTGATAACACAGCTCGCATACGCCGAGCCCGCCCTCCTCTCCGGACCGAACCGGAGGGCCAAAGGTCCGGCACGTCATGGGACGTGCTGCATACAGATCGCAACCGCCTGTTGCGGGATCCAGGGCAGGACAAGGCTCGTTGTCAGCGAAGTCGACAAAACGCTCTTCCGCTTCCTTGTCATCGTTCAGAATTCCGGTTTCAGGATTGCCGGGAAAATCTGGCGCCAGCTGCGCCACCGCCGCACGCGCTCTTTGCCGGACACGCCTGGCTCGCTGTGGATCATTCTTCGCCAGATCGGACATTCCACGGCGCAGTCGCGCGACGTCGAGCTGGCTGATGGGGAATGGTCCGTAGCAGCATTGCGTGCAGCCCTTTCGGCACACCAGCCACTCGCCGCTCTTGCGCGCCGCCTCCGCCAGTGCGGCGTCAACAATCTGGACGAGTTGCCGGTCAGCCCGGGGCAGGGAAGAGCGCATGCTCAAGCATACCGCACTAAAAACAATGGGCGGAGCTTGCGGCTCCGCCCGGATGGACTTCCGAATCAGCTCTGGCTATTTCTTGTCTTCAGCTTTTTGTTCTTCGCCGGTCTGTTTGGCTTTGCGCAGCATCGTGAGTTTTTCCACGTTCATGGAGTGATCGTCGGCATTCAGCATGGCTTTCACTTTCACGTGGTGGCCTTCATGCCCTTTGACGGCGTCCATATTGGAAATGCTCCAGGCTTGTTTGTCCTTGTCGTTGATAAAAACAGTCTTGCCGTCCTGGTCTTTGACCCAGCCGGTAAGGCTCATGGACTTGCCTTTTTGCGCCGACTTAACTTCCTTGTTCTCGGCCTTCTGTGCGGATTGGTCTTTTGCCTGTGGCTCCTGCGCCATCAAGCCCAATGAAGCAGCAAATAAAAATGCAAACACAAATGTTATTACGCGTTTCATGCAGTGGGTTCTCCTTGTCAAATCTCAAGTCGTCTTGCGAGTTAAGATGCGGCTTTGCAGCCGAAGGAGGGCTGCCACCGCTGCGATCGGACAGGGAGGATTAAGGCTCCTGCTTAATTCCTTAGGCCATCGGTGAGAGGAACGCGTGCCTACGCTTTCAGCTTCTCAGCAAATTTCTTCTGGAACTTCTGGACCTTGGGCGCCACCACAAACTGGCAATAGGGCTGGCTGCCGTTGTTGGCGAAATATTCCTGGTGATAGTCCTCGGCCATAAAAAATTTAGCCGCCGGCTCCAGCGACGT
>DASTPO010000482.1:0-4290 GCA_035762225.1 Candidatus Angelobacter sp. | reverse complement strand
AGCGCAAGGCTTTTGGGGCGCCGATCGCCACCTTTGGCGCTATCCAGCACAAGATCGCGGAGATGGCGATACGCATTTTCGCCACTGAATCCATGACATGGCGCGTGGTGGGCCTGATTGAAAGCCAACTCAGCTCCGGCGCCCACGCCGCCTCGGACTCCGCCAAGGCCGAGTTGAAAGCGGTGGAGGAGTATGCCGCCGAGTGCTCCATGGTGAAAGTGTTTGCCGCGGAGATGCTGGACTTCGTTGCCGATGAGGGCGTCCAGATCCATGGCGGGTACGGGTTTCATAAAGACTATGCCGTGGAGCGAGCTTATCGCGACGCGCGCATCAATCGATTATTTGAAGGCACCAGTGAGATCAACCGGCTGGTCATCAGCGGCATGCCGCTCAAGCGCGCAGCGCGCGGATTGCTGCCGTTGCTGGACGCGGCGGAGGAGCAGGTTCGCGCGGCGGGCCGGCCCGACCACGGGTCGCAGGGCGATGCTGAGACACTTCTGGTGCGCAACGCGAAGAAGATTGCGCTGCTGATGCTGGGAATTGCTCACCGCAAATATGGCGCCGATCTGGAGAAGCAGCAGGAAGTCGTGATGGCGCTTTCCGACCTGTTTATGGAAACATTCGCGATGGAATCAACCTTGCTGCGTTGCCGGAAACTGGCGGCGGCCGGCAAGACCGGCGCCGCGGATATCTGCGCGGTGTTTGTGCGCGATGCGCTGGTGAGAATGGAAGCCACGTCGCGCAACCTGCTGGGCGCGTGCTCGGAAGGCAATGACCTTCGCCAATACACGAACACGCTGAGAACCTATACCGGCTGCGATCCCATCAACGCGATCGCATTGCGCCGTAAGATCGCTGATACCCTGTTGAACAATGAACGGTACAGCTTTTAGCTGCCCGTCTAAATGTTAAGATTGGTTGAAGCACGCTTTGCCGACACCCATACAAATGCTGAGCAATGTCCTGAACCGGCGCCCGTATTGTTCCATTTGCAACCGCTGGGTTCGGCACGCACCAGCTATTTCCACGTGTTGCGGGCTCCTTCTAGCGGCGAGCATTCTTGGGTGCTTCGATTTCCCGGCGCGCGCACAGCAGTCGGACGGGAAACCACCTGTCGTGGTTCAGCCTGGCGCTCCCGGCGCGCCAAGCCGGCGTCTGCCTCCCACAACATCGGCAAAGCTGCCGCCTCGGTCGCAGGCGGACGTAACCTTTATGCAGGGCATGATCATGCACCATTCCCAGGCCCTGGAAATGACCGCCCTGATCTCTTCTCATACCGAGAACAAAGCTCTGCGATCGCTGGGTGCGCGCATCAGCAGTTCGCAGTCGGATGAGATCAAGTTCATGAAGCGCTGGTTGGCGGCCCGGGGAGAACCAATTACCATGGCGATGCCCGGAATGGAGATGCCGGGCCATCCCATGCCGCTCATGCCCGGCATGCTTACTGCGGAACAGATGGAGGCGCTCCGAAAGGCGAAGGGCGCCGGCTTTGATAATTTGTTTTTGACCGGTATGATTCAGCACCACAACGGCGCTTTGACCATGGTGAAAGACCTGTTTGACACAGCGGGCGCGGGACAGGACGCTGAGCTTTTCGACTTCGCCACCGATGCGGACAATACTCAAAGGGCCGAGATCAGGATCATGCAGACAATGTTGGAGAAAAAGATTCCAGAGGAGAAACAATGAAGCGTTTGCCCGGTGTTACCTTTTGCGCGGCGTTGGCCGCGGTAATCCTATTTTTCGGTGTGAATCAATTGCCGGCGCAGACGCCTACGCCCACACCCACAGCGCCTGCCCAGGCGCAGACGCCGTCTCCAACTCCGGCCGCGCAAGGGGCGGATGAGGAGGAGCGCAACCCATTCGCTCCGGAACCAGCTCCCACGCTGCCTCCGGGCATGACGGGATCGGATGCAAATGATCCGCGCGCGAAACTTGCGCCCGGCCTGTACAACGCCGGCGAGGCTGCCATGGGGCTCAAGCATCTCATCCTGGTAAAAAAGCCGGATGCATTTCAGCTGGGGACAACCAATCCTGACGATCCCAAGGTGACGAAGATCCTGGGCCAGGTAAGCCGCGGGAATCTTGCGCGAGTTCCGAAAGAGATGCACCTGGTGATTGCGCAGCTTGCATTCGCGAATTCGGATTTCGCGTTTCAGGGCAACCACTTGTTTCAGGGAAATTTTTATGGCGTGAACATCTTTGATATTTCCAATCCGGCGAAAGCCAGGTTGCTGACCTCGCTGGTCTGCCCCGGCGGCCAGGGTGATGTGTCAGTGTATAAAAACCTGCTGTTCATGTCGGTGGAGATGCCAAATGGCCGTCTGGATTGCGGCACGCAGGGCTTTCCCCCGGAACCGCCTCCGCCCGCTGAAGAAAAGGGCAAAAAACGTCCACCGCCGGCTGCGCAAAAAGACCGTTTCCGCGGCGTAAGGATTTTCGACATTTCTGACATCAAAAATCCTAAACAGGTTGCTGCTGTACAGACCTGCCGCGGATCACATACGCATACGCTGGTGATCGACCCGAACGACAAGGAGAACGTTTACATCTATGTCTCGGGCACGTCGTTCGTGCGGCAATCGGAGGAGCTGGCGGGATGCTCAGGGGAGACGCCGGACAAGGACCCGAACACCGCGCTGTTCCGCATTGAAGTGATCAAGGTTCCTGTGGCTGCGCCGCAGGACGCAAAAGTGGTCTCGAGCCCGCGCGTGTTTATTGATCCGCGCACCGGAGCGATGAACGGCCTGAACAACGGCGGCACGCATGGCAAGCCGGGAGCGGACAAACCCAAGGACACCGACCAGTGCCACGACATCACCGTGTATTCGGCGGTGGGACTGGCCGCCGGCGCATGCTCGGGGAACGGAATTCTTCTGGACATCAAAGATCCCGTGCACCCCAAACGCGTCGACGCGGTGAACGATCCCAACTATTCCTACTGGCATTCAGCTTCGTTCTCCAATGATGGAACAAAGGTGGTGTTTACCGATGAGTGGGGCGGCGGCCTGGGTGCGCGGTGTCGGGCGAACGACCCCAACAAGTGGGGCGCCGACGCGATCTTCGGCCTGAAGGACGACAAGCTCACCTTCGAGAGCTATTACAAAATGCCGGCGGCGCAGGGCGAAACCGAAAATTGCGTCGCCCACAATGGCTCGCTGATCCCGGTCCCCGGGCGTGATATTGAAGTGCAAGCCTGGTATCAGGGCGGCATTTCCGTGGTGGACTTTACGGACGCCGCGCATCCTTTCGAAATCGCCTATTTTGACCGTGGCCCAATCGATCCCAAAGTGCTGATCCTGGGCGGCGATTGGTCTGCGTACTGGTACAACGGCAACATTTATGGATCAGAGATTGCCCGCGGGCTCGACGTGTTTGAACTGACGCCGACCAAATTCCTGACCCAGAATGAAATCAATGCGGCGAAGGCCGTTCGAGTCAATGAATTGAATGTTCAGAACCAGCAAAAGATCGAGTGGCCGGCAAACCTGGTTGTAGCCAAGGCATATCTTGACCAGTTGTCCCGCTCAAAAGCGCTGGCGCCGGACAAGGTTGAGGCTTTGCAAAAGGCGATTCAGAACGCTGAGGGTTCGCACATGAGCGGCGCCTCGCTGGCAAAACTAAAGGACATGGCATCGTCATTGGATAAAGACGCCGATACGGCGAAGGACAATGCAGATGCAAAACGGCTAAAAGCTCTGGCGGCGATTCTGGAGCATCCATCGGCATAGCCGGCTCAAACGCCGGAGAAAGCCTGCGCGATTTTTTGCTTGGCCGCTGAAGCTTGAGGAGCGTCTGTTCGATCCTCAGCTTCGGTGGCCATGCAGCGCGAAGGCGCGAGTAAGTTACTGTGGGCTTGGCAGCTGCCGCCGTTCTGGCGTGAGAATATATGGCGGAGAGGGAGGGATTCGAACCCCCGGTACCCTTTCAGGTACAGCGGTTTTCAAGACCGCCTGTTTCAACCGCTCACACACCTCTCCGCTTCAACAGCTACTGACTCACGTTATTATTGCATGTTGTGAAACGGCGCGTAAGACCGCAGCAATTGGCTCCGTGCGCACGTCCACAGCGAAAGTTTGCCATATCACACGTGACGGTGACTGCGGTCACAGAACCAACTCCTTCATCGACTTAGATTTAAATTGATGAGGAGTCCTTATGGCCACCCTTGCTACGCCGACCCAAAACAACATTGCCGCCCGCCTGAAGAATATCCTTTTTGCAACCGACTTTTCTGAAGCCTCCTTGCATGCCTTGCCTTACGCGGCTGAGCTGGCGAAGCAGTTCGAC
>DASTPO010000481.1:0-4825 GCA_035762225.1 Candidatus Angelobacter sp. | reverse complement strand
GAGATACGCTGCAGCGCCATCCGGAGGTTGGCGAGGCGTTACGGCGGATCGGCGGGCGCATCGCCGCCGATGACATGCGGCGGTTGAACTATGCGGTGGATGGAGAAAAGAAGGATGCGGCGATGGTGGTAAAGAATTTTCTAGCGGAGAAGCTGGGATCGATCGTCGATCAGAAATAGCGGCCTACCAACCAGTCACCAGCAGCCTGCGAGCGCCCTTGATTCCGCATTTCTGGTACTTGCTATAGGCAGCAGCGGCGCGTTCACGAACCTGATCGCCGCTTTCATGAGCCATCCAGCCATCAATCGCGCTTTTCAAGGTATAAGCTTCCGGAGCCATGAGGCCGGTGGTCCAGATCAAGGGATGCGCGCCGGTGGCCCGCAGAGCGGCAGCAAAGTAGGACTTGCTGATGCAGGCGAGAATGATGGCATCGCGCGGGCGATCATTTCTGCGCTGCGCCAAGGCGGACAGTCGGAAGTCCATGAGGCCGTCGTGGCCGGCATAGGCGAGCAGATCGGCCCCACCGCCTGCGTTGAGACTCAGTTTTCTACCGGCTGACTCGATTGAGACAGCCTGGACATCGCCACCGGCAGAAGCTTCAAGAAAATCAATGATGGCCTGCTGGATCCTGTTACCGCGATAGGCGTCGGCAACCAGGTAAACATTTTGCGTGCGATGGCGGAAGATGCAACGTTCAAGGATTTCCGGTTTGGGCCTGACGCCGGAGGAGACCAGTTGCCAGTCAGCATTGCGGGCGAAATAGGTTTTGACGCCGTAGGCTGAGCCCCAATAAAGGTTGCGCTGAGGATCGTCGCCGTTGCCGAGTACGGCGGCGACGGGAACGATGCCCTGGCTCTTGTTGTCAGCCAGGGCAACAAAGACGTGGATGGTCCGGATGGCACTCTGCCCGGCCGCGGCGATGCCGCCGGGGGCGAGAAGCAGGAGCAGAATGAAAGTCCGCCGGAGCGACGGCGCTGCCCAGATGGAGCGCCGCGCGGGCGGACGGAAATCAGCGGCGTCAGATGCTGACGGCCTGTCCTTCAGCCAAACGATCACACGCGGCACAAAAACTGTCATACCAGTTCCGGATGAACGAACGGAGAAACTCGCTGAGATCGTGGCCGTCAACCACGCGGTTGGCGCCCGTGACTTCGGCCCAGGTGTGGACGCGAGTCCTGCCGTCTTCAAGACTATCAAATGTCACCCATTGTTCCATGGTGTTGCCAAGGACATGATCGATCCAGGCAACCTGCTCGGCAGGATTGCAAATGGTGATGACGTGGTCCACGGTGGCCCGGACGGGGCGGACGATCTCAATGCGCAGGCGACTTCCGGCTTTCCAGGGGGTGCCTTTGGTCCAATGGATATTCCCGTAGATATCGGCAAAAGCGGGCCAAAATCGGTATTCAGAGAAGATATTCCAGACGAGCGAACGATCCGCCCTGGTAAAAGCCGTGTACTGCAGATACTCCATAACACCTCAAAGAGGAAATAGATTTACCGGACTGAGTTTGGCGGCAAGGCAGCAGCCTGGAACAGTGGACTTGGGAAGTCCTCCAGGTGCATTCGGCGCAAGAGTTGGACCCTGCCGGGACCCATCAAACCCCTAACAGGGGAAATCTCTTTAAATATTACATCGTTAGTGTAACAATGTGCAAGTTAACCGGAGGCCCCATCCGTGCCCCGAATTGCCGACGAGCATCTGGAAGCGAAGATTGCCAAGACCGCCCTGCGACTATGGCGGACGCACGGCGCCAAAGGCCTGACGCTGCGTTCCGTGGCGGAGCAGGCAGGAACCACCACTACAACCGTGTACAAACGTTTTCGCAATAAAGAAGCGCTGATGCTGGCGCTGGCGGCGCAGGTACAGGACGAACTCACGGAGGAAACCACGTCAGCGAAATCGATCGAGGAGTGCTGCCGGAAGTTTCTGGGCTATGCGGAGCGCCATCCCCACGAATACAACCTGCTGTGGGGACCAGCATGGACAGAGCTGCTGGGCCCGGGCAGGCCGCGGCCAATCAAAGCATGGTTGCTGGACAGATTTGCCGAGAGGTTCGGCGGGGAACGAAAAGACTATGTCCATGCCTATTATGCGTTGTTCCTAATGGTGCATGGCACGGCAAAACTTCTGACAGTGACGCCGCAGCGCCCGTTGCAAGCCGAGCTGCGCGACAGCTGCCTGGCAATCTGCAACGCCATGGTGGCGAACGTGGAAGTGCTGCGCAAGCCTCTACGACGCACGCGCAATGGCAATGGCCGACAGAAGGCGGGCTAGCACCGCATGAATCGCCCTGATAAGGCGCGCTTTCAACGACTTCGCCGCGGCGGCGTCGCGGCCCGAGATAAGGCGGGAGAATCAGCGCGGGTGAGTGGTCTGCGACGTTACTCTGCCTGGAGCAGTTGTCCGCGTATTTCCCGGCTCCGTCCGCCACACGTAGAAGAACTTTTCGTCGGTTGCGGTGGCCACCTGCATGCTTCGCTGCCGAGTAGCCCGATTGAGCGCGGAGCGGACGTTTTCCATCTTTTCCCCTTCGAGGCCGGCCAATGGAATCAACACCGCCTTTTCCGGATCAAGCGCTTCCAGATCGTCCAGAATCATGGAAACAATCAGGTTGTGTTTCCCTTTCCTGCCATGGGGAATAGCCGAGATCAACTTGCTGCCAAAATGGGGCGGTCGCACAGCGGTGCCATTGCCGCTGTGGCCATTGCTTTGGTTGCTACCCTGGTTTCCCGCTTTTTTTCCATTGACGCCCATGTGGGCCTTTCCGGTTGCGTATGGCTAACGTATCGCAACCCTTAACGAGGTGAATCCTAGTCCTCACACAGCCCAATTACAAGCCACAATTCTTCCAGCGCACAACTAAGTCTCCCCCGTAGCTCTCAATATTGGGCCGCAATTACCTTATTTGCGCAGAGATGGGCAGTCGGCCGCAGGGGACGAATTTTGCGTAAGAAAAAGACTTGCACGCAGGCCAAACGCGTTTCCCCGTACGTTACGCAAGCTGCTACCTTCATGAAAGAGGCCCTCCATTTGGATGAGGATGGAAGCAGCGGTGAAACCCGAGGACACGGAGAATGAATCTTTAGCGCATGGGTTTATGCCCAGCAACAGAACGGATGTAAGAGGAATGAGGGCAACCGATCAAAATCCCGCTTAAAACGACGCGTAAGTTCGATGCGGCAGCATTTCTTGCCACCAGCGGTCTAGGCAGAACCATTGTCCATCTCGCCCCCAAGCAACTGGCGTTTTCCCAGGGGGACCCGGCGGAGGACATTTTTTATATCCAGAGCGGGCGAGTCAGGCTGAGCGTGATCGGCCGGACGGGCAAAGAAGCCACGGTCGCTTTGCTGGCTCCGGGTGACTTTTGCGGCGAGGAGTGCATCGCCCTGGCCCAGGCGGTCCGCGTGGCCAGTGCTTCCGCCGTTACGCCGTGCGCTCTTCTCAAGATTTCCAGAAAGGAAATGATCCGAAATCTGCACGAGGAGCACGCTTTCTCCGATATTTTTGTGGCCCATCTGCTGGCGCGTAACGCCCGGGTGCAGGAAGACCTGGTGGACCAGCTCTTCAATTCCAGCGAAAAGCGGCTCGCGCGGATCCTTCTGCTGCTGGCCCACTTTGGTAAAGACAAGGCCCCGGATACGGTGATCCCCAAGATAAGCCAGGAGGTGCTGGCGGAAATGGTGGGGACCACGCGGGCGCGCGTGAATTTCTTTATGAATCGCTTCCGCAAACTGGGGTTTATCAAGTACAACGGCGCAATCGAGGTGCATCCATCGCTCCTGAGCGTCGTACTGCACGACTGATCCGGGAATCCCGAGCATGGCGGCCCAAAGACGGTCCCCCTGGCCACCACAACCAAGATGATCAATCCCTATGCCGTTCTCTGATTCAGGATGGAGCCTGGCTTTTGCGCAGGCCATGAACATAAGGCGGGCTGCGCACGCGCGGCCCAGGTTGCGGTAAAGCTCAGCTACACCATTGCCGGTGCGCGCGTGGCCCCAAGGAATATCGCGGCCGGCTTCACATCCGGACGGGGCGAAGCGATGGCAAGGGAAAAATCGATAATGTATCGCACCGTATTGGTGCAGAAGAGGCAGGGCGTTTCCTGAATTTTCTGCAGGTCTTCAGTGAGCACGCTCAGGGGAAACGAGCGCAGGCAGTCAGTGCAGGTGAGCACCACATAGGGAATGCCATGCGAGTCTTCTCCGTTGCGTGGAACCCATACCGGAGCTGATTCTCTCACATGGTCCAAGGCATGCGCCTCAGTGTTCTTAATAAGGCCGGCCACGATGCGCAGCAGAACCCTGGGATTGCTGTTCCCCTTGGCGTAAAAAGCATCGGCAATCACGCCGCCGGGAACGGATTCTCCGGAATGATAGGCGCCACTCATGGCAATCACAGGAATCCGGGGGAAGCGCCGGCGCACGACTGAGAGTAGCTCAAAACCTGACATCTGCGGCATATTGAGGTCAGAAAGCACAATGGTGGGCAGCTTTCTCTTCAACTGCAAGAGAGCGTCAAAACCGTCTTTTGCGGGACTCACGGCATAGCCCGACGATTGCAGGACGAGGGTGAGAAGGTCACGCACCGCGGGATCATCGTCCACTAACAGAATTTCATGCTGCAAAGCGTTTGCCATAGGGAAGCCTCCCTGTTTCTCCATCGCGGCGAAAATGTTTATTCAGGAAGTCAATTTTGTCATTCAGGAGCTTGCTTTGTCTGTCCCGAAGAGGACAGGCGTTGATCCGGCGGTCTGCTGTGCAATCGTGCTCAAAGGGTGTGCAATTGTGAACAGGCCGGCGTATCTGAAATGATGGGAGG
>DASTPO010000480.1:0-4238 GCA_035762225.1 Candidatus Angelobacter sp. | reverse complement strand
CTTTCGTTGACGCCGCCGCCCTGCGATCCCGCAAACAGCAAACCACCAGCCACCGCGGCGCTACAGGACCCAGCTCTCTACGGACATCTGCTGGATTCACTCTCCATGCGGCAGTTTCATCCCGGCGCTGAATCTGGCCATGATCATTTTTTTGCCACGTTCGGAAAGTTTGGCGCGGCCACCAATAACCACACTGCGGAAATGCTTGCGGAAGCCCGCTCGCGCGCAGCTGAAGGCCATCTCCAATACATGGAGCTGATGTTCAACCCTGATGGCGGAGCGGCAGGAAAACTGGGAGCGCAACTGGGCTGGAATGATGACCTGGGCAAAATGCGCGACCAGCTTTTGGCAGGCGGGCTGCCGCAGGTGATCGTTCAAGCCAGTAAATTCCTGGATGAAACTGAGCAAAAGGAAAATGAAGAAATGCATTGTGGCCAACCGAATGCGAACTCCGGTTGCAGGGTGCAGGCCCGCTATCTCTACCAGGTTTCGCGCGGTGTGCCCAGGGAAGCAGTTTTTGCGCAGATTCTGGCCGGGTTTGAGATGTCGTCAAAAGATCCGCGGGTCGTAGGACTCAACCTGGTGATGGCTGAAGATTGGTATGTCCCAGTTCACGATTTCAATCTGCATATGCGGATGCTCAATTTTCTACACGGCCTTTATCCTAAGGTGCACATCACTCTGCACGCAGGAGAGTTGACTCCGCAGCTTGTACCGCCGGAGGAGCTCTTCCATATTCGCGCTTCCGTTATGCAGGGACGGGCGGAGCGCATTGGCCATGGCGTTGACGTGATGCAGGAGAAAAATCCAATTGAACTGCTCCGGCTAATGGCCCGCCAGGGTGTTCTCGTCGAGATTTGTCTTACCAGCAACGACGTAATCCTCAACGTAACCGGCGATCATCATCCATTGCCGATGTACTTGAAGTACGGCGTACCGGTTGCGCTGGCCACCGACGATCCCGGCGTATCCCGTGGTGATATCACCCAGGAATATCAGCGCGCGGCGGAAACTTACCACCTGAATTATCGCGAACTCAAGCGGTTTGCTCGCAACAGCCTTGAGTACAGTTTTCTTTCGGGGCCAACGTTATGGCGCGGAAAAAATGACGGGAAGATCATGGAATGCAATCAGGATAATCCGTCCGCAAAGGACCTCTCGGCAGCGTGCACAGCCTTCCTGAGGTCCAGCGAAAAGGCCCGCCAGGAATGGGCCCTGGAGAAAGCATTCTCGCAATTTGAAAGTGAATTCTGAGATATAAACCGCTTCGCGTCTATGGGAATGCGGGTTACCTCTGCTACTGGAGCACGTCCAAAGCGCTATGCCAAATGTCTATCTCATCGTCATTCTGTTCTTCGCTTTGAGCATTGTTGTGCCGGCCCTCATCAAGCTATTGAAGGGCGGCGGTCCGCGAAACAAGGTACGAGCTATTGTTGAATACACGCAAAAAAGAGGATATAGGCTGCTGAATCCTTCGGTAGCACAAACTTTGGACAGCTCCGTGATGGAGATGTTGCGTAATCCTGCTTTGAAGAATCTCGCGAAGGCATCATCCGATATCTTTGATATCGAGGGCCTGGAGAATGGCACAGGAGACTGGCTGGCGTTCAGCTTGAATCTGCGTTCGCGAGAGGCCACGATTTTCAACTTTAGTGAGAGCTCGCCCAGACCTGGGTCCAATGGCGCGAATGTTCGCTACAAGGTCGCAAAGATCACTGCGGCTGGACTACCCAGGTTCTCGCTGGGGAAAAAGTCCGTTGCGCATGCGGTGGAGGATTTTGTCGCAAAGGCCGTGAAACGCCCAAAGCTGGAAATCGAGCTGAACCCTGCTGAGTATCCAGAGTTTTCGGCGCATTACTGGCTGCAAGGGCAGGATCCTGCGGCGGTCATCGCATTCTTGTCTCCAGACAAGCTGAAGCGTATTGCAGAGTCTAAGCTGCAAGGTATTGTTGCCACGAACGCGAATTACCTTGTGTACTTTGAGAATGGATCTCTCGTGACCGAACAGGATTTCGATTCCTTTATCACCGCGGTAGAGAAGATCAGCGGCATGTTTCTGTAAAGCACGTTGGATTTTCCGCCCCATTCCACTCTTGACACTCCGTCTACAATAGACGGGACTTTTCCAGGCACTCACACTCTTTTCGCTTTTGAAGGACCCTCATGTCACGATTCGCGGGTTTGCTGGGCATCATTGTATTTCTGTCAATCGCATATCTCTTTTCCACGAATCGCCGGGCGATTCGCTGGAAGACGGTCATTTGGGGGCTGGGGCTGCAGTTCCTCTTTGCCTGGATTGTGATCCGTTATACATGGGGCGAGACGGCGCTGGATTTCGCGGGAAAGAAGGTCAAGGCGATGCTGGCTTATTCTTATGCCGGCTCGTCATTTGTTTTTGGAAATCTCGGTTTTCCAGCATTTGATCATTATTGGTTCTTGCCCCCCGGTAATTCTCAATTAGGACCGATTTTTGCCTTCCAGATTTTGCCGACGATCATTTTTGTGTCAGCATTTTTTGCTCTTTTGTATCACCTGGGTGTGATGCAGGTGATCATCAAGGCAATGGCGTGGCTCATGAACCGGTTTATGGGGGTGAGCGGGGCGGAATCGCTCAACGTCGCGGCTTCGATTTTCATGGGACAGACGGAAGCTCCCCTGACCATTCGCCCATTGCTTCCTGAATGCACCAAGTCCGAGCTGATGACGATTATGACAGCAGGCATGGCGCACGTTTCCGGCGGCATCATGGCGGCTTATATCCTTTATGGAATTGACGCCAAGAATCTGCTCGCCGCCGTGATCATGACCGCGCCCGGAACCATCTTGATGGCGAAAATGCTTGTGCCGGAGACCGAGCAGCCCAAAACGGCGGGCACCGTGCAAATCTCGAAAGACGAGATGCACAAGGACGCGAACGTGCTGGGCGCCATCGCACGCGGTACTATAGACGGCGGCCAGCTCGCGTTTAACGTCGCCATTATGCTGATTTCGTTCCTGGCTCTGATTGCGCTGCTGAACGGGATCATGAGTTGGACTCACAACCACGCCGCCTGGTTTCCTGAGAGCATCAGCGTGGTACTCGGCTTCATCTTTAGACCAGTGGCGTGGCTCATTGGTGTTCCGGGTAAGGACTGTCCCGCCGTTGGAAATCTGCTGGGCACGCGGATGGTCATCAATGAGCTTTACGCTTACACCCTGCTGGGCGCGCAGAAACTGGCGCTCGCCCCGCGCTCCTTCACCATCGCTACATTCGCGCTTTGCGGCTTCGCCAATTTCAGCTCCATCGGGATTCAGATCGGTGGTATTGGCGCGCTGGCGCCCAATAAACGCGACCAATTGGCCAAACTGGGCTTCCGCGCCATGATTGCCGGAACCATGGCCAACTTAATGTCCGCTTCTATCGTGGGATTGTTAATGCGCGGCTGACCCTCTTCAGAGCTCCTCACAACTACTTTGTGCTCTGGCTCACACGAGCCTCAAAGGCGAGGTTGTATAATTCCTCGGCTCGAACTATCTTGCGCAGTAACGTGAGGGGATATGCGTCTAAAGGCAATTTTGGCGTTTGCGGTAATGTCCATCAGTTCGATGATCGCGCCGGCATGGGGCCAGGGAACCACCAAAATTGGCGTCGTCACTTCATTGACCGGAAGCCTGGCGGCTTTCGGCGAGGCGCACAAAAACGGCTACGCTATCGCTCTTGATGAGATCAACGCCAAGGGCGGCGTGCTCGGCAAAAAAATTGAGCTGGATTTTTACGACGACCAGAGCAAGCCAGACCAGGCCGTGCAGGGCGTTTCCAAGCTGATTGACCAGGACGGGGTGCCTATTCTGCTGGGATCCTATTCCAGCGAGAGCACCAAGGCGATTGTCGCTTCCGTCACCCAGCGCGAGACTCCACTCATCATTCCCACTGCCACGGCCGACAACGTCATGGACTCCAAATCGCCGTGGGTTTTTCGCATCTGCGCCGGCGCCACGGATTACGCCAAGGCCACTATCGCGTTTCTGAAAGCCAACGGCGCGCCGAAAACCATGGCAGTGGTTTATGAGAACACGAATTTCGGGCAGTCGAACATGAAAGCCATGACGGCAGCCGCCAAAGAAGCCGGCATCAATCTGGTTGCGGTGGAATCGTATGAAGCCAAATCTCCGGATTACAAAGCAGTCTTGCAGCGGGTGAAGCAGGCTAATCCCGAAGTGATTTACTTTTGTTCCTACCTGCTCGATGCTTCTACGCT
>DASTPO010000479.1:0-6830 GCA_035762225.1 Candidatus Angelobacter sp. | reverse complement strand
CTGCATGCATCACAAGCCCTCCCTTTGGTCCAAGCTTCCAAAAGATTCTACCGCTGGATAAGCCCGGACGACGTTGAACGTATGACGGGCAACGGCACAGATCTTCGAGCATCTCTGGGCGGATAGTCGGTCAGCAGCTCCCAGGCCACGGCGCTTTGAACCGGACAGTTTTTATAGGGTTAGTTGGTCGGGGCGACAGGATTTGAACCTGTGACCCCCTGCGCCCAAGGCAGGTGCGCTACCAGGCTGCGCTACGCCCCGACATGTGAAGCTGATGAATCCATTGTATTCGAACTTTGCGCTTCTTCGATTTTCCGGCGTCACAAAATCCCGGTTGATGGCAATTGTCATCCGTCACGCGACGGAGAGCGTGCGTGTGGCGACAGGAGCTGGAAAGCCTGGCGATTGTCCAGGACCAGCCAACACGTCCGGCGGATGCGCCCCATCCCATGTTCGCCTGCGTGAACGCGCGACTTGTTGCCACGCCTGATCGACGACCATTCCCTGTGACGCGATATCGGTATGTACGCGAAGGACGGTGCGCGCCAGGGGCTTAAAAAAGGCCAGCAATAAAAGGACGATTTCCATTTCCGGAACAAATCTCCGACCAAGGCAAAAACGTTTGGAAAGTGTGCCCCGCGTTAAATCTTGTGAAAAGGGGAATCAGCGCGAACGTATGGCGAATACAATCGATCCAGGAACGGAGCCTCTCTTGAGATTTCCGAGGAGCTCGACGTGAATCTCGTCGGGCCTAATTCTCGGCACAGAGGTCAGTTGGAATTGACGCTTTCTAAGCTGGCCGGTGACTCAGAGTCTGGGAATTTGCCGGCTCGTTTTCCATAAAACCGTAGAGGTCATGCCCGTCTGTAACAGTTGCCCGATGAACTAATAACCAACCCCCGTGTCAGAATAAGTACACCTCCCTCCATGTTTTCCCATTTCGGGAAAATCTTGTTCCGAATTCGGAAACCCATATCAAACCCAATGATTTGTTATGGATACATGCCCATCGATAGAAACTTGGATACGGTAGCGGCCAAGCTGGCTGTTACTCCACTAACAAAACCACAAGGAGAAAAAACGAAATGAAGAAACTGTCTGTGAAAATGTTGATTTTAGGGGTTTTGCTGTTAAGCGCAACTGCGGCATTGCCGCTGGAAAGCCAAAGATTCGATCTTCCCGGACCAAAGCCAACCTGTGATCCGACGCCGACTCCTTGCATGGTAGGCTCTTTTAGCTGACACAAGTAATGTAGCCATGCCGGTTGTTGACGACGAAATGCTTGTTTGCTGGTAACAAAGGCAGTATGCTTTCACAGCATATGTCGTTAGCCCTGCTCAATCGCGATCTCTGGATCCTGGGTATCGCTCTGCAAACACTGCTCGCTGCCGTGCTGTTGGTGAAGAGATCGTGGCGAAAGTATCCAGCGTTTACAGGTTACGTGCTTTTTAATCTCTTCGCCGCTGTAGCGATGTATCCGTTATTCCCCAACAAGGTCCTGTATTTTTACGGTTACTGGATTTGCGAGGCGATTGGAATTGTGTTGGGACTGGGGGTAGTGCGGGAGATATTTACGAATGTGTTTTCGCCCCATCCGGCTTTGCGCCAATTGGCCACCTTGATTTTCCGCGTAGCGATAGTCATCCTGGTGGTATTGGCGATCGGCGTGATTTACGCCCAGTCGGGGAGCACCAGTAGCATCGCCAACGCGATTCTGCTGGCAGAAGAGGCCACTCGGATTGTGGAAGTCGGTTTGGTCATGTTTCTGTTTCTCTCTTCCAGCGCTTTTGGATTGCACTGGCGGCAGAGCGTATTTGGAATGGCCCTGGGACTGGGAATGTTTGCGGCGGCGGACCTTGTGACCGCGACTTTGATTGGCCATGTGGGTCCTGCGCTAGTGCAGGGATTCAACCTGGCCCATGGAATTGCGTTTGCCACGAGCCTTCTGATCTGGCTGGGTTACCTCTTGGCGCCTGAGCGCGTCACCAACCATCAGGACGTCCCGAAGAAGGCCCAGTTGGAGCAGTGGAACCAGGCAGTGATGGAGCTAATAAGCAGATGATTACTGTAATTGTTATTGCGCTTGCGTTGTGCGCCGTCATGTTGTTTTACATGGCGGTACGTAGCCGCAGAAAACTGGGCCGCCAGGCCGTGCGTCCCGTGGACCTTCAGGCTTTCCGAACCCTGATGGACCGCGACGATGAGCACTTTTTGCGAACCAGTCTCCCGCGCGCCCGCTTCGCCTGCCTCAAGCGCGAGCGAATCCGTGTGACTTCACGCTATGTGGCGCGCATCGCGTCGAATGCCTCCGCAGTGCTGCACATGGGTGAAGCGGCCCGCTTGAATTCAACGCCGGAAGTGGCGCAAGCCGCTGCGCAGGTGATGGAACTGGCCACCCAGATCAGGGTGCAATGCCTGATCGCCATGGGCAAGCTCGCGATGGAGTATGCGATTCCGTCATTGCAGCTCACGCCGGGCATGCTGGAACCGCGGTACCAGTCACTGCGAGACAATGTTTCTCGCCTGGGCGCGCTGCAAATGCAGAACCGCATCCCGTTGGCGACAGCCATCTAACCGAAATCGTCTTGTTGGTGAAAGCATGGCCCTGTGCGAGTGCGCAGGGCCTCTTTCGTTGAGCGCGCATAGCCGCCCAAATTTCAACGGTTGGAACCGGTGGAAGCGTAAAGTCTGGGTGAAACCGGGCGAGACGAGTGTTCTTTCGGCCTGCGTGCGTGGCTCCTCGTATGCAGGTCGGTTTGCATTTAAAATAAGCCTATGCTCCTGCAAGGAATATTTCCCGCTGTAACCACGCCCTTCTATCCGGACGGTGCGGTCTACTACAAGAAGATCGAGCACAATATTGACCGCTACTCACGCACGCCGATCGCCGGCATGGTGGTGCTGGGTTCCACGGGCGAGGCGGTAATGTTGAGCGACGAGGAGCGTCGTGAAGTTCTGCGCGTCACCGCCGATGTGGCGTCCCCGGACAAGGTACTGATTGCCGGCACAGGGGCAGAATCGGTGCAGGAGACCCTGCGGCTTACGGAATACGCCGCCCGGCTGAAATATGACGTGGCACTGGTGCGTACGCCGCATTTCTATCGCCCGCAAATGAAGCCGGAAGCGATGCTGGCTTTTTATCGCACAGTGGCCGACCAATCGCCGCTGCCGGTGCTGCTCTATACGGTGCCGCCATTTACCGCGTATGACCTGCCGCTCGATATTATCGTTGAGCTGGCCGAGCACAGGAACATCATTGGCATCAAGGAATCCAGCGGAAACGTGGAGAAAGTTGCAGCCATGGTGGCGGCAACGCGGCATATCAAGAGAACGGCCACAGTCACTGAGATCCAGCAGGCAGTGACGGCGCGCACAGCGGCTGCGCCAGCTACGGAGGAAAATGGTGGCCAGTTGGTGAACGTGAGCCAGCTTGGCGGTAGTGATGTTGCTGTGGCCACGCGGCCCCGGCTGAAAACCCGTGAGAAACAAGTGGGATTTCAGGTCCTGGTCGGCGCAGCCCATACACTGCTGGACTCCCTGCTGGCCGGCGCCAGCGGCGGAGTGCTGGCATTTGCCGCTCCAGCTCCCACCATTTGCTTTGAGATTCATGCCGCCTGGCGGGACAATGACATCGACCTGGCGCGATCCAAACAGTCCGGGCTGGCGTCGGCGGCGCGGCGCGTGGTTTCCGAACTGGGTATTCCGGCGGTCAAGTACGCCATGGACCTGAATGGATACTATGGCGGCCTGCCCCGGCTTCCGCTGCTACCGCTAAGAGCGGAGCAAAAGTCGGAAATAGCCACGCTGATGAATTTGTTCCGAAATTAACGGCAGCAGGTTTATAAAGCAGAGCAGGCAGTTAAAGGCACAAAGCTCCTTGGTTTTTCCTGTTTGGCAACGCAACGCCAGCTTTTTGGGCAGAACTTAAGGCCAACCGGTGGGTGGCCTGGAGAGCCGGGGCGGGGTAAGTTTTGGGCGGGTATCAGGGAACTTTGCGGTACCCCCTATCGTCTTATCCTTGGGTGTTGACGGTTTGTTGCTTCCGGGATACTAGGACGGGTTACACTTGCTGGAACAAGCTTTCTAAGCTTCATTTTGCTGCTACACTTACGAATCTTCCGGTCGAGATAATGGGTCTCCGCGAACTGCCCACGATCTTGTGGGTAGGGCACTCGCGGGGCCGGCCACGCAGCACGTTGGAATTGGTGGGATGAAAATCTAGGTCGCAAGGCGAAAGACAGTGTTGTCAGCGGGCAAGAAGTTGCGCGAGTTGCGGGAGCAGATGGGTCTCACGCTGCGAGACGTTGAGATCGCCAGCACCTCGCTGGCCGAATCGCGGGGAATTGAAGAATTCATCATCAACCCCAGCCGCCTGTCTGACATTGAAACCAAGGGCGTAATTCCAAGCATTTACCGGCTGTACGTGCTGTCAGTAATCTATCGCGCCGATTTCGCTGAACTGCTCAAATTGTTCGGCGTGGACCTGGGATCCACCGCGGCGGACTTCGCGATCTGCAGTCCGGCCAAGACCCACCGGCTGGAAATCACCACCGGACGCGGCAGCGTCCAGATCCCGGTCAAGCTTGATCCGGGGTTCGATCCCCGGCAGTCCGCCGACCTGGGCCGCATGATAGAAACCTGGGGCGTGGTGCCGCTCCAGTACCTGCAGGAGCTTTCCAAGCAAAAATACACCTACGCCTACGTGGGCACGGAAGACCTCACCATGTATCCGCTGCTGCTGCCGGGATCGTTTGTGCAGGTGGATGAAGACCGTAGCCGGGTGGAGGAAAAGAAATGGCGGTCCGAGCTGGAGCGCCCGATTTACTTCGTGGAAACGCGCGAAGGCCACGTCTGCTGCTGGTGTTCGGTCAGGCGCGGCGAGATCGTGCTGCAATCGCATCCGTTGTCGCCGGTGCCGCCCAGGATTCTCAAGCATCCCCAGGAAGCTGAAGTCATTGGACAGGTAGTGGGCGTGGCTATGCGACTTGGTGAGTGGTACTCTTCTGCTGCGCAAGAGCAACAACAGAGTTCTGCAATAGATGAAGGTGAGCCGAAAGAAGTGCGTCGCCGTTGAGCGGAGCTTTAAGTGTAAAGTGTCCCGGGCTCAGGATTTCAGTAGATTGCGGCCGGCCCAGCCCTTCCTGATACTCCCTGAAAATCTCACGCACCGGCACCTGAACCAGCTCCTGGGCTGTCTCCAGATGAGCAGCGTAGATGGCTTCCTGGGTGGGGCGATTGCCAAACGCGCGGGCAAATCCCCAGTGAACATAACCGCCGGTACTCGTCTGCAAAGAGCAGATATAGGCCACTTTTTCCACCAGCGTGGGCAGGGCGCTAAGCGTGCGTTTCTTGAAATCTTCAGCAGCTTTGAAAATCATGGGCGCGTCATTTACCGGGAACCGTGACCGTTTCCGCCGACAGTCTGGTGCTGATTTCCGGTGGCTTTCATACAGAAACATAGCATAACGGCCCATATCCCGCAGCAATTCTGCTGTTTGTTCTGAAATCAGGAAAAGTGGGTACTGAGGTAACGCACCCAGCAGTTACACTGGATTTCTATGCGCGTTCTGATTGCCGGTGGAGGCACCGGCGGACATGTGATTCCGGCGTTGGCGATTGCGCGTGAGTTGAAGTCGCTCTATGGCGCCGAAGTGATGTTTGTGGGCACGGCGCGGGGCATGGAGAACCGCCTGGTACCGCAAGCCGGTTTCGGTCTGATGCGGGTGAAGGTGGGCGCACTGAAGAATGTAAGCGCCATCACCCGGATGCGCACGCTCTTTGACCTGCCCCGGGCGGTGGTGGACGCGCGCAAGATCATCAAAGTCTTCGCGCCGGACGTGGTGGTGGGCGTGGGCGGATACGCGTCCGGCCCGGCCATGGCCGCGGCCGTTCTCATGCGCATTCCCACGCTGGCCTTTGAGCCGAACTACGTTCCGGGCTTCGCCAACAAGATCGTGGGACATCGCGTCTCGGCGGCGGCAGTCCACTTTGAACAAACACAAAAGTATTTCAATAACCCCCAGGTGGTCGGAGTGCCGGTGCGGAGCGAGTTCTTCAAGGTCCCGGCCGCTGTTCCCAATCGACCGCCGACGCTGCTGATTTTTGGCGGAAGCCAGGGAGCGCAGGCCATCAACCAGGCGATGACCGCTGCCGCGCCGGAAGTACTACGGCAAATTCCTGCGCTGCGCATCATCCACCAAACCGGCGAGCGTGACTATAATGACGTGCTGGCTGCCTACGCGAAAAGCGGCATCCAGGCGGAAGTTTCGGCCTTTATTGACGATATGCCGGCTGCTTTTGCCCAGGCTGACCTGCTGCTTTGCCGGTCGGGGGCCAGTACTGTGGCGGAGATAACCGCGGCCGGCAAGCCGGCGATCTTTGTTCCATTTCCGCGCGCGGCGGACGATCATCAGCGGCGCAATGCGGAAGCCATCGTCCAGGGCGGCGCGGCCATCATGGTGGCGCAATCGGAACTGACGCCCGAGCGACTGGCCCAGGTGGTAACCGAGTTGTTTGGCGATCGCAAGCGTCTGAAAGAGATGGCAGAACGGGCCCGAGCGTTGAGCCATCATGATGCCGCGGGAAGAGTAGCGCGGATGGTGGCGGAATTGGCGCCTAGCCATTAGCGCTTTCGCCAGATCTAAACTTGGCGCCGCGGAATTGCTTGGCCGGTTGGGGTTTTGCGACTCGTTTCTGAATTTCAAGTTCAAGGGCGAGCCCAAACATGTGGCGAGCCCGCGGGAACAGGAGCATTCGGAATCGCGGCCGGCCAAGAACTGCCTTGGCGGTGTGGAGTGAAGCGGCAGAATCAGAAGTTCAAGGGCGAGCCC
>DASTPO010000478.1:0-10858 GCA_035762225.1 Candidatus Angelobacter sp. | reverse complement strand
GCAGTTCGACGCAACACTTTTCGCCTGTCATGTGATAACACCGGCTGTATTGCTCGCCGCTGCGCCGCAGGCCGCTCCCTATCTCTATGAAGCTGAAAGAGACGCTGTGCAAAAAGAGCTGGACAGCCTTCTCCAATCGCCGCTCTTAAAAGGGATCAAAGCCAATGCGCTGCTTCCGTCAGGCATTCTGGGCGATTGCATTGTGGATGAAATAAGCAACAACAATGTGGACCTGATCGTAGCAGGCACGCATGGCCGTACCGGCCTGCGCCGGCTGCTGCTGGGATCGGCGGTGGAAGAAGTATGCCGCGTGGCAACCTGCCCGGTGTTGACGATTGGCCCCGATCTTCCTGTCCCGCCGGCAAAATACAGACGCATTCTTGTCCCGACCGACCTCTCGGACGCGAGCCTGCGCTCGTTGCCCTTTGTAGTGCGGTTGGCAAGCGAGTATGGCGCGTTGGTAACGGTGGTGCACGTGTTGCCGGAAGAAACGGCCGGGAATCCCGATACAAAAGTGCTTTCTGAGCCCGTATACCGGAGCATGAGGCATAAGCTTGAACCGCTGCTTGGCGACCTGAAGACCGATTTCGTGATCGAATCTGGCGATACGGTAGAGACGATCCTGAAAGTTGCATTCAAGAAAGACGCAGATTTGATCGCCATGGGAATTAGAGGCACGTTCCTTCCCGGATTCCATCTACGCACGAGCGTGGCATACAGGGTGGTGGCCGGGGCCCATTGTCCGGTGGTCACCTGCCGGTAGCAGCCTCCTTTGCGCTGCAGGCGAGCAACTAAAGGATGCCGTTGAAATTGCCGGGTGTCGCACGCCGGACCTTAGTGAAAATCATGGGATGAGATTTCGGCCGCGCTGACGGCGAGGGCGGAGATTGCCTCTGCCTTGAGGTGCACAATCCCATCCTGGTTCTGCACCTTTCCGGAGATTTTTACAAACCGTTCATAGAGGATGGCCACGCGATTGTTTTCGTAAAAATCCGGGGTAATGATCACGTTGGAATTTCCGGTTTCGTCCTCCAGTGTCATAAAAATCAAGCCCTTGGCTGTGCCCGGCCGCTGCCGCGTGATCACGCAGCCGCCCACCGTGGCGCGCTTGCCGTGCGGAATTTCTCTCAGCTCCGCGGCTGATCTAATTCCCAGGCGCTGCATTTCTTTTCTTCGATAAGCCATGACATGCGGGCCTACCGTGAGGCCGGTACCGTGATAATCGGCCACCAGGCGTTCCTCCACATCCATGGCCGTTAATGGCGAGAGGGCATCGGATTCCACGGTCTCCCGCAGCAGAGGCCCGGTCCGCCAGCCGGCTTTTGCCACCTGCCAGAGCGCGTCACGCCGATGCAAGCATGCGTCAGCGCTGATTTTGTTCAATGCGCCGATACTGGCCAGCATGGAAAGATTGCTTTTGCTGAGTTCAGGAACGCGCCGGGCAAGATCTTCCGTGGAGGTGAACCCGCGCCGCTGCCGCTGCCTGAGCAGAGCTTCCGCTGCCATTTGCTGCAATCCGCGCACGTAGCGCAATCCCATGCGCATGGCAATCTGCCCGGCATGTTCTTCCAGAGTGCAATTCCAGTCAGAGCGTGTCACATCAATCGGCCTGACTTTCAGGCCGTGGCGTTGCGCGTCTTTCACCAGCGTATCGGGCGAATAAAAACCCATGGGCTGGTTGTTGAGCAGGGCCGCGGTGAATGCCGCCAGGTAACGCACTTTCAAAAACGCGCTGGCATAGGCAATCAGCGCAAAACTTGCGGAATGGCTTTCCGGAAAACCGTATAGTGCAAACGAGCTGATGAACTGGACAATGTCATCCTGGGATTTGGCGGCAATGCCGTTCTGCGTCATGCCGGCGCGAAGCTTGGTTTCAATTTCCTTCATCCGCTGTTGCGAACGCTTGTGCCCCAGCGCGCGGCGCAGCTCTTCAGCTTCACCGCCGGAGAAGTTCGCTCCCACCATGGCCATGCGCAGGAGCTGCTCCTGAAAAAGCGGGACACCCAGCGTGCGCTTGAGGATCGGCTCCAGTGAAGGATGCGGATAGGTCACCGGCTCTTTGCCCTGACGTCGCCGCAGATATGGGCTGGTCATCTGTCCGGTGATCGGTCCGGGACGGATGAGCGCCACCTGCGTCACCAGATCGTAAAATTTTTCCGGATTATTGCGTGGCAGCGACGCCATCTGCGCCCGCGATTCGATTTGAAACATCCCGATGGTATCGGCTTTGCGGATGGGCTCGTAAATATCCGGGCAGTCCTGCGGCAAATGGGCCAGGTCCACCTCTTCGCCATAATGGTCGCGAATCATGCCGATGGAATCCTTGAGCACGGCCATCATTCCCAGGCCAAGCAGATCTATCTTGATGATTTTCATATCGGCGCAATCATCTTTGTCCCACTGGACCACAACGCGGCCCGGCATGGTGGCAGGTTCCAGCGGCACCACCGCGTCCAGCGCACCCTGGCAGACCACCATGCCGCCTGAATGCTGGCTCAAATGCCGGGGCAGGTCCTGAAGGCGCATGCAGAGATCAAGATATTTGGAAATACGCTGGTGGCTCAGATCAAGGCCCGCATGTGAAAAATGGCGGTCAAACGTGTCATTCGGGCCGCGCCACTCAAAGCTTCCGACCATGGCGGAAAGCCGGTTCAGGGTTTCCGTATCGAAGCCAAAAACTTTTCCCGTTTCGCGCGCCGCCAGCCGGCCGCGGTAGGTGCAGACGTTCGCCGTCATCGCGGCGCCCAGTTGTCCATAACGCTGGTACACATACTGGATGGCTTTTTCGCGCTCGTCACCGGAAGGAAGATCAAGGTCGATATCCGGCCACTCGCCACGCTCTTCAGAGAGAAAGCGCTCAAAGAGCAGCTCCATGCCCACGGGGTCCACCGCGGTAATCCCCAGTGAATAGCACACCACGCTGTTGGCCGCAGAACCTCTTCCCTGCAC
This sequence comes from Candidatus Angelobacter sp., assembly GCA_035762225.1. Lineage (GTDB taxonomy): Bacteria > Acidobacteriota > Terriglobia > Terriglobales > Acidobacteriaceae > Angelobacter. The sequence continues at coordinate 7,909 of DASTPO010000478.1, read as the reverse complement.
CAGGATGCCGTTCTGGTTGCAATAGCGGATGATGTCCCAGACGATAAGGAAGTATCCCGCCAGCTCCAGCTTTTCTATCAGGTCCAGCTCTTTCTTCAACTGGCTGCGCACTTTTTCCGTAAGCGGATGGTAACGGCCTGCAGCGCCTTTTTGTGTCTGTGCGCGAAGAAAGTCGATCTCTCTGCCTCCGCCAGGCACGGGATATTTGGGGAATTTATAGCCCAGGTCTTTCAACGTGAATTGCAGGCGCGTTGAAAGTTCAGCCGTGTTGGCCACCGCATCAGGCAGATCGGCGAACATGCGCGCCATCTCTTCCGGCCTCCGGATATGGCGCTCAGCATTTTTCTCCAGTAAGCGTCCGGCATTTGCCAGCTGTTTTTTATTCTTGATGCAGGTAAAAACATCCAGTACTTCGCGATCAGCAGGCGTGGCGTAACAAACGCCGTTGGTGGCAAGAAGCGGAAGATTCAGTTCGCCGGCAAGCTCCACGGCCGCCTGGTTGCGGGCTTCCTGCGCACGATTGAAGTGTCGCTGCAATTCGACATAAACGTTTCTGGAACCAAAAGTTGCGGCAAGCCTCAATAGCATCTGCCTGGCAGCATCTTTACCGCCATGGCATAAAGCCCATGCCAGAGGGCCATGTTCATCGCCGGTCAGGCAGACCAGTCCCGCGGCGTATTCTTCCAGCTCGTCAAATCGCGCGGCAGAGGGCGAGTGCTTGGGGACACGCAGCTTGGTTTTGCTCAGCAACCGGCAAAGGTTCTGGTAGCCCTGCTGCGACTCGCAGAGCAGCGGAAAGTTGGACACGGCATTTTCATCCGCCACCGCGACTTCGGCGCCGACATGGGCCTTGATGCCAATTTTCTGCGCGCTCATGTGAAAGCGCGGCGCGCCATACACCCCGTTGCGGTCGAGCAGCGCCATGGCGGGAACATTCTGGGCAGCGCTGAAACTGGCCATCGCTTCCGGGAGAGAGCCGCCTTCCAGAAATGAAAACGCGGAACGGGCGTGCAGCTCGACATAACGCGGCTTAGTCATACATTCCTTCCACAAACCACTGGCCGCTGCAAAGATCCTGAAAGACGCGATACAGCCCTGCCGCTCCATCTAGGTTTAAATACAAGTCCCATTCATCCCGCTGCCATTCCCCGCCGGCGTCCCACCACGCTCCCGTAACCCGCCACGGCCCGGCCGCGCGGACTACCCGGGCGCGATTGTGAAGAAAGGCCAGCGCCGCAGGGCATCCTTCGCGCAACTCAACTCTGGCGGCCAGCGCGGGACGGAACAAGCGCAAAGCCAGTTGGCAAGACCCTTCAGTCTCGCCTTCCCATCCCGGCACTGCGCCTGCGGGCAAAACTTCAAAGCTGTCAGGACGGTGTGAATCAAGCGTACGGGGAAATCCAACCCGGCTGCGGCCCTTGCCGTCTTCTGCGCCCACAACCGCGCGCAGACGCGCAAGGGTAATCTCCAACTTTGCCGGCTCCGGGGCCAGTGGCTGAAATAATCCGGCCTGCATGCAACGCATGCGGGCGGGAAATGCTTCCAGCGTGATGATTTTGACCGGAGCTTCCGGCGGATGAGCACTAAGCTCGAGCTGCAAAAGCTTCAGCAGCACCTTGGCATCCTGGGTTGGAACTGGAAGCTTGAGCATGCGCTGGCAGTGTGGCGTTATCGTGCTTGCCGGCGATTCACCCTGCAATTGCCGCTCTGCATGAACTTCCAGGGTTAAATCGAGTTGCACATGGTCGGTGGCCAGGGAGCGTTCGCGCAGCCTATACATCAGTTGCTCGAGCAGGCGATTCAGGATAAAACCCAAGGGCTCCAGCAGGTCCACCGGTTCTTCCAATTCAGTGCATTCGCGGAACGCCGGAGGATTTTCTGCCGGCAGCAACTCGCGCTCGATCTCTCCTTTGGCCAGCCGCTGGAAATGCAGCCCCTGCTGCCCCAGCCGTTCCGTGAGCGGGACCTGGGGAAGCGCAGCCAGCGATTTGAAATCGGTAATGCCCCAATGGCCCAGCACTTCAAGAATTTCTTCAGGCAGTTCAAGCACTGTAATGGGCAGGCCGCCAAGACGAGCAGCTTCCTGGCCGGGAGGAATCACGGTCAGGCCTTTGCAGCCACGGGCCGCATGCAAAGCAGTATCGGGGTTCGCGGCAACAGCAATGTTGACGACGAAGCCGCAGGCTTCAGCATGGCGCAACAGCTGCTGTCCAATTTCGTTTGCCGATCCCAGCAGCCGCCCTGATCCAGTTAGATCGATAATGACCGTGCCCGGGGCTGTGGATTCCAGGCGGGGAGAAAAGCTGTAGCCGCAGTCCAGCAGCGCAGCCTGCGCGGATTCTTCCAATTCGACAACACGCTTTTGCAGCAGAACAGCGCCACAACTTTCAGCCTGGATCTTTGTCATTCCTATGGCAACGCCGGCCGCGCGCGCTGAAGCATTACAGGCAATAACCTTGAGCAGCGATTCAGGCCCGTCTATTACGGCGGCAACGCTCGACAGGAACACATGTGGACGGCCATGGAGCGCAGCCTGCACGGGAAAATCGAGGGCATAGATGCAGCCAAACAACATGGATCACGCCCACATCGAGATTGCGGAAAAACGAGCAGGCGCGGATTGCACCGGCTTGCGCAGCCGTGTCCGCCCGATCTCTACCTGGCACTCCACTCCGGAAAGCAGCTGTGCGTGAGACGCTTTCCCGCTTCCCTGCCAGCAGGCGCCGGCGCCTGACAGATACAACGTCAGGGCCGCGCAGTTCTGCGCCGCGGGATGGCTCAGCAGAAACACCAGCGCCGCGGGCATCTTCTCCACTACGCGGGCAAAACGGAACCAGGTGGAAAGCGGAATTTTGCGCACCGTCCGCTCTTCAATGTTCCCCAGATCAACCGCGATCAGGCCAAAACCTCCATTCTGCACAATGATGTCCGCGGCCTTGAACGCTTGTTCCATTGACCGCAAGCCGGATTTGTGTTCGCAACGGACCCAGAGCATCCGCGCGCCGTCCACTCCCGCAGCTTCGGCGGATGCAGGATCAAAGGAGTCGCTGGCATCCACCAGGGCGCAAAATTCTTCCCGAGCGGTGACGGCCGCCATTAACGAAAGCAGCAACGTGGTTTTGCCGGAGGAGACTTCCGGAGAAGCGCAGATTTGTGTGAGCGCATTTTTGGGAATTCCGCCAGTTTTCCGGTCTACTGCAGCAACCCCGGTAAAAAGCATTTCCGGCGCGGGCAAAATATAAGGAGAAAGGGCCCCGGGAAGACGGCTTTCGACCTGGGAGCGGATGATAGCAATGGAGGCCATAAATAATGTGAGGGCTCTGGCAAGATTCGATTTTTATTCGCTAACGAGATACATACACTATGCCCGGATAAAGCCCGTGTCAACTGCCTCAATGGGCGCTTCCGCGTAAGTTACTGAACCGCAAAAGAATATTTAATTCCAGGTTCTTCCAGCTCTCTCACCTGGCGAAAATTTAGCAAACCAAAACTTGCAGGTTAAGTTACAATCCTTCTTTCCGTACTACAACTTAGACCCACGTTTCCGCCGAGGTAGCTTTACTTATGCAGAGAACGCAGTCTCAGCCGGAAGACCGCGGACTGGATCCGGAAAAGCCAGCCACACATGCAGCGGGCACGGAAGAAAAGCAGCTCTTTGCCGAGGCGCAGAAGCTATTGGCCAATGGCTGGGCGCTGGAAGGGATCGACTGCCTGCGCCGGGCGGTGGAGCTGAACAGCAACGATCGTGTGCTGCGTGGAGCTCTGCTGAACGCCCTCCTGGACCGGGCCCGAATGCGATTGAACGGCGATTGGCGCGAATCGCAGACGCTGGTCCGCGAAGCTCTCTCCATGGACAGCAGTAATCCTGCCGGCAGAAGCCTTCTTGCTCAGATACAGAACCGCGAACGCGTAGCCATGGTGGAAGCCTGCCTTTGCGAGGTACGCGAGTTGCAGGCGGCGGGCGATCTTCACTCCGCGCTGACCAAGGTCCGCCAGGCGCTGGCACGGTATCCCCGGGAATTGCACCTGTCCCAACTGGAAAACACTTTAGCCAGCAGGCTGGGCAGTCGCACCCAGGAGCGGATACCGGCAACACAAAGAATCAGTCCGCCGGCACCGCAACAGACTCAACGGTTGAATTTCAACCCAACTCCAGCCGTCACGTCAGCCACCCAGACTGGCGCTGCAACGGCGCCGCAGATGTCGCCGGCTACAGTGCTCGCGACCAAGCCGATTCCTCAATCGATGCCAAAACAGCCGCTCACTTCCTCGAGCGCACTCGCGAGTGGAATCGCGAACATGCTCGCCAGGGTCAAGTTGCCGTCGTGGTCGCTGTGGCAGTGGACGATGCTTGCATCGATCCCCCTGCTGCTGATCGCGTCGCTCGCAACATACAAGCTGATCAAAGTCCGTCGCCAGTCGGCGGCGCAGTTGAAGACCGAATTGCGGGCAAATATCCCCGATGTGCGTTTCTTTCTTGACGGCAAGCCGGTGGATTCGCCAGTGGTCCTATTGCCCGGTGGGGAGCATGTGCTGCAGGCATCCCATGAGGGTTATGAGAGCAGCGTGCAAAGGGTGACGCCGCAGGCCGGACAGGCCATTGCGCCGATCGAGTTCGTGTTGAATCCGTTGCCAACGCATTTGCAGGTCTGGTCAGATTTGCAGGAGACAAGAGTTTCCGTGGGCAAGGAGCCTGCCGCAACGCTGGTGAACGGACATCTGGATGTGCGCCAGATTGCCGCGGGCACGCAGATAGTGAGAGTTTTTGACGGCGGGAAGCAGATATTTTCCATAGCTCTGCATGTTGAGCCCGGCGGCGCTGTGACCATTGCCGGACCGCTTGAAGCAAATAACTATTCCGTTGCGATTGCCAGTATTTTGGGAACGCGAGCCACCATATTTACTACCCGGGACCTGAAAGGGAATGTCAGCGGACAAACCGTGCGCGCCATACCGCCGGAAGGAATGGAAGTTGAGATCAAGACCGCGCTGACCCTTCATTTGAGCAATGAAGAAACCATCAATCTGGAGCCGGGCAATCAGCCCTCTTTGATTCTTTCCATTGCGGGCAAAAACGTTGAGACCGCTGAGGTGCGGACCAGCAGCCAGGTAGCGCAACTAGTCTTGTCGTCCCTGCCCCACGACGCGGAGGTTCATGTTGACGGAGAAAGCCGGCGACAGGCTATGGCAAACGGCACTCTCCAACTTGAACTGAGCCCGACGCCGCATAAGATTTACCTCAGCAGGCCTCATTTTGAAGACTCACAGCCGATCACTGTCAATTTGCATCCTGGACTGACCGAACGAGTTTCGGCTGATCGTTTTATTCAGGTGCAGCAGGGATCTTTGGTCTTCAAAATCAGCCCTGCCACCGCAACCGCCAGTTATCAACTCCTCGAGCCCCAACATACCTCACCCGCACACAAGGCCGGCCCCGGCGACACCGTCTGGATCAAGCCGGGCAGGTACGCCATCAAGAGTGAAGCTCAGGGATTTGTCACGGAGCAGGCTGAGGTCGAAGTCAAACCCGGCGCAAGCCTGGAAATACAGCGGACACTGAAGGCGGTGGTTGCGGTGGAAGCGCCTGCGCCTTCAGTGACGGCGCCTGCAAAGAATGATCCGTTTGAAGACGCCAAACTTTGGACAAAGAATGGAAGCTGGTGGATTTTCAAGAAAGAGACCTACGGATGGCTCAAGTCAAAAGACGGGACGTTCAACGTTGTCATCCAGAGGGCGAAGAAGCCGTTCTATGCGGTGTGGCCTCAAGGCGGAAAAAGAGTGGAATGGACGATCGATAACCGCGATGGCGACAGGATTGTTTACTCCATCATCAACAACACTTTTTACCGGACGACGTACAGAGACGGAAAGCCTGTTGCCGAACAGAGCAAAGAGTTGAAAAAACATCCAAAGGATTACCAGCTTGCCTTTGACGTCTCCTCGCGCCACGTGGTGGTGAGCGAGGCGGGCAACGGCAAACTGGATGATGTGGAACGAGCCAATCCGGGAACGCCGCTGGGCAAAATTGGCTTCAAGGGAGAAATTGCCCTGACAGTGCAGCAGAAATAGAAGCCAGCCGTCAACTCAGGCCCCTATGACATTACGCCGCGGTTGGTCCGTCGCCATTTTCATGATCACCGGATCCAGACGGTCAAAGGCCTCCTGCAGGATTCCTCGCGATGTAGCAAAGCAGATACGCAAATGTCCCTTGGCGCCGGGGCCGAACCATCGGGACGCACCGGGGACAAGAGCAACGCGGGCCTGATTGAGCAAACGCTGGCAGAGCAATTCTGAGTCCTCACTAAGCCGGCTGGTATCGGGAAAAACCACATACGTGCCCTGCGGCGGTTGTACGCTCACGCCGGGCCACTTTGCCAGGCGATCCAGTACGTAATCGCGCTGTGACTGGAGGTGCTGGACAAAGCTGGCCAGCCACTGGCGACCGTCATTGAGCGCGGCCATCACCGCAACCTGGGACAGCACGGAGACGCCATATACGGTGCTTTCCGCGTCAGAGACAGCGACAATCTGTTTCTTCCATTCCGGATCGTTGCAGATAACGCAGCCGACGCGCAGGCCGGCGAGGGCAAAATTCTTGGAGAAGCCATAGATCGTCACGGTGTTTTGCGCGATTTCCTGAGAGATGGATGCGGTGCTGACGTGGCGGTTCGGCGAATACACAATGTCGGACCAGATTTCGTCGGCCACAAGGCGCAAGCCATGTCGAACGGCCCATTCTGCAACTTTCTCCTGCCACTCACGCGAATACACCACGCCCAGCGGGTTGTGCGGATTGCACAGCCACAGCATGCGGGTTCGCGGCGTGAGGCAATCTTCCATTCTCGCAATGAACTCTTCGGCGGTGGTGGCCGGGTCAAGGCTTACGCGCACCGGCACAGCACCAGTGCGCTGTACGGTGTGGTGCAGCAGAAAATCCACGGGATCTGGAATCAGGACCTCATCGTCCGCCTGGAGGCTGGCCCGAGCAACCACGGCCATGCCGGAAGCGGCGCTGTCGGTGGCAAAAACTTCGTTGGGCTCACAATCCATGTTGCGCGTGGAATGCATCCATCCTGCCACGGCTTCTCGGAATTGAGGCAGGCCTTCCGGCGGTCCATAACTGAGCACGCCATCGCGGACGTAACGGATCAGGCGCTCCTGGATGGCCGGGCAGACGGGAAAGTCAGGGTCGGCTGCGGTGAGCGGGATTACGTCCGCAGGCTGCTGCGCCCAGCGGAGGTTGAAGGCACGATGGCGCAGCAAATCGATGCGAACGCTATTGTCAGTAAATGGATTCGCTGGAACGTGCTCCGATTCCGCGATGGGCAGGCGCAGGATGTCTGGGGATTGGGGAGAAAGAAAGTTTCTGGTAAGTTCACGCCCGCGGGCTAGATAACGCGCGCATTGCTCGTGTCGCTCGCCGGAATAGCGGGCCAGTGCCTGCTCAAGATCGGCTCCGGTGCTCAACGAATAGGCCAGCGACGCGGCATCGGCAATCGCGGCAGAGACGCCCTGGCTGGTAAATGGCGAGAGCGGATGCGCCGCATCGCCAATCAGTACGAGATTATCGCGATGAAATTGAGGGATGAGATCAGAATCGACCGGACGCCATAGATAGGCCCGGGAGAAATCCGCCTTCTCCAGGATATATGGGACCGGATCTGCCCAGTCTCCGATCAGGTTTTTCGCGAACATCTTCCGCGCCGTCGGATCGTCAGAAGGCGGGGGAAAACGATGCGCGTCAAACTGGATGTACCACAACAATTCCTGGGGATCGACAGCCATGGTTCCCAGGGCGATCCCGCCGCCGCCGGCATGAAATTTGTTCAGGTTGTTGCCGCCCCAGCGAACGGTTTCCGCGCAGCGCACCAGGCCGACCAATTCCTGTACCTGCGCCGGGACAGAGGGC
>DASTPO010000477.1:0-3797 GCA_035762225.1 Candidatus Angelobacter sp. | reverse complement strand
GCTGGCGGCCATTGCCACCACTCTGGGCCATCAGATCCTTTGCCCGCGCGCGCGCAAAATCGAAAGAAAGCTTCACCGCCTGATCGGCAATCTGACGGCTGTCATTGAGGAACAACGCGTCACTGGGTTCAGTTACAAGCTGTTGCTCGGTGGTCAGCTGCCGCGACCAGACGATGGTCTGGTTCAGGAAGGGGATGATTTCTTCAGAATTTGGCGGTGGGGCGGCAGGGTCCCCGGCCTGTGCAAGACTCATGGCAGCGGCCACCAGCAGAATAAAGGCGGCCACCAAGCCAGCCGGGCTCAATCTCAGTGTGCCTGTTCGATGCGTCATCTTCACACCGGAATTGTATGTGAAGCCTGCGATGCGTTTCCATTTGTGAAGGAGAAATGGCGGCGGGTCGGTTTTACGGCAACAAAAAAGGGTGTTCTGGAGGAACACCCGTCATAACTATTTTCCCTTGTAAAAAGCGAAACGGAGACTTGGCTCCGCTGAAATAACTACTTTTTCTTCTTTTTCTTGGCTGCTTTTTTCTTGGTTGCCATGTGTTGAACGTCCTCCTTGAAAAATTGAGTTCCTTGGAGCCCTTGTTCGTTTCAGTTACCCAACGAATAGTACCGTTCTGTTCCTACACCCAAGATATTGAGGTACGTATGCGGCAATGTCAATAAAAAAATTGCATATCTTTTACGATCTCGATCTCTCCTGTGGAAAAAAAGCTCTTCATCCAACTACTCCTTCGATGTCAACCGAGTCGTCAACCCCTCAATGGGTTTCACGCTGACTGATTTCGCTCCCGACCGGATTACAAACGTAATGCGAGTGTGTCCTGGATCACATTCAACGTTCCCTTTCAGGACGATTATTGAGGGCACACCAGGCGCGTCCTCATGGGGCGCGTCCGCAGGGCGGTTGAAAGAGCTGTCGTGACAAACGCGGTTCACGTCCTTAAACCTCAGACCTTGCCGGGCAACGGACAGATGTGAATGCGTTGCGCGGGGGGACTCATTTCCGGGAAGAAGTCCGGTGAGCCATAGGGCTGAGCGAGTTAGGGCAGCGGGGTGAAGTCGCGGCAAAGCTGCTTGATGTCCTCCAGATCAATTCCGTCAAAGAGCTGGAGAACAATTACAAGCATGGCAGCACGCGGCGATTTCAACCGCCTTCGCGAGGACGGCCGATCGGCGTCGCCGCTGCTGTGGCAACCACTTCTGCCACAGCCTTCTGAATGCCGGGATCTGATCCGAAGCCGGCAAACCACAGCACATCCGCCTCACGACGAAACCATGTCATCTGCCGCTTGGCATAGTTCCTGTGGCCTTGCTGCGCTGCTGCGATAGCTTCTTCCAGTGTGAGATGGCCTCGCAAATGCTGCATCGCCTGTTTATAGCCCAGCGAGTTGAGAGGCCACGCGGCGTCGCCATAGCGGGCGGCGAGCGTGCGTGTTTCCTCGACCAATCCCGCGGCAAACATCTCCCGTGCCCGCTGGTTGATCCGCGCGTACAGCATTTCCCGCTCCGGGTTCAAGCCAATGCGGATGATGTGAAAGCCATGCAAAGGATCGCGCCCCTGTTGCCACAAGCCCGTCATGGGAGCGCGGGCGCTGATGCTGATTTCCAAAGCGCGAATCACTTTGGGGAGATCGTTTTCATGAATGGAGAGGGCCGCGGCCGGATCACGCCGACGCAGCAGCCGATGCAGATAGCCCGCTCCCCGCTCCGACGCTCGCTCGCGCAGCCGCCGGCGCAGCTCTTCTGATCGCGGCGGTCCGGGGAAAAGACCTTCCAGCAATGCCCGCAGATAAAATCCTGTGCCGCCGGCCACGATCGGAAGCAGATCACGCGAACTGATGTCACGAATAGCCGCTCTGCCCAGCCGGGAAAAGTCACCCGCTGTGACCGTTTCACTGGGCGACGCGATATCGATCAGGTGATGCGGAACCCGCTCTCGCTCCTCCCGGGAAGGCTTGGCTGTTCCAATCTCAAATTCGCGATAGACCGCGACTGAATCGCAATTGACGATCTCGCCTTTCAGCCGCTCGGCCAGATCGAGCGCCAGGGCGCTTTTACCGCTGGCCGTTGGGCCGACGATTACGGCGAGCACAGGATCACTCACGCCGCGCTCCAGAAACGCCGCAGCAAAACGAAGAGCAGAATAAGCAGGACTATGAGTGCGAGCCCTAGCGTCTGCTGACGTTGCGCGTCCATGGCTGACATTGTAACCACTCACGCGGGAAGCGCGACGACGAAGCCGAGACTACCGAAGCAATGCTAAACTGCTTGCGTTGGTTCCCATTACCGCCGCCCACGATCCATGCCGCCGGTTACAAAATACAAATTCGATGATTTTGAAGCCGACCTTCGTGCCGCCGAACTGCGCCGCAATGGCTCCCGCCTGAAATTGCAGCTCCAACCCTTCCAGGTCCTGGTAGCTCTGCTGGAGCGCCCGCGGGACGTCGTCACCCGGGAAGAGATACGGCAGCGGCTGTGGCCGGAAGACACGTTCGTGGACTTCGATCATGGCTTGAATACGGCGATGGTCAAGCTGCGCGATGTGCTGGGAGATTCTGCCGCCAATCCCAGATACATTGAGACCATTGCCAAGCGGGGCTATCGTTTTCTGGGCAGCGTTGAGACAGTTCTGGAGCCCGTGGCCGCCACTCAGGTGCCTGCACCCGCAGTTTCCGACGCCGCGCCGCCGCCGGTGAACCAGAGTTCCGCTGTCAAAGCCGGCACGCAGTCTGCGAGTTCCAGCCAGGATTTGGAATCAGAGCTGCCCCGCACGAGCCGCAGTTCAGCGCGGATCTTATTCACGCTCACGCAGATCATGTACCTGATTTTTTATCTGTCCGCGCTGTTTCGCTGGGAGAATACCTATCAGGCTTCCTATATGGCCTGGGCCGGCGCGGGTTCTGCGGCATTTGTTATTTACATGTCTACAGCGTTGGTCGGCCTGGCCGTTCGACTTTATCTGATCTCAGCCACCGCCATGGACTACCACCTGCTGGGAGACAAGTTCCGCATCCTTACGCCCGGACTTTTCATTTTGGATATGATCTGGGCGCTCTCGCCTTTGCTCATCAAAGACCGCATCGGGTTCGGGTTTGCGCTGGCCGCCTGCGCGGCGCTCATCTATATGCCGTTTGCGCAACGTACATTAATGAAGATGATCCAGCAGAAAAGTTGAGAATAGATAGATTGCTGGACTACCGCATGTCCGCTCTATCAGGGTTGTAATAGAAACGGGCGCGGATCTGAAGATATTGACCTTTAAATTGCGGAGGCAGGTTAGGCAGCGGGATGGCGTCTGTGATCCCGCCCCACGCGGCGCGGTCCAGCGCTACGTCACCAGAGCTGGAAATCAGTTTCATCCCCATGACCTTGCCATCCTTGGAAATGGAAAACTCAATCACAACCACGCCCTTTTTCATCACCGGCGGCATAGCGGACTCAGGAATCAACGGGTCCCAGTGATTTTGCACCGTGTAATGCAGGCGCTTCATGTAAGAGCCAAAATCCACTCCCATGGTGTCGCTTAGGATTTCCATTCCTTCATGCCGGTCGGTGTTGGGATGGACCACGTTGCCGTATTCGCCGCCACCGCTGGTTTCAACTCCGGTGGTCCCGTGCCCGCTGGCCACGGAATGGATTGCGTCGCTCACGGACGATCCTGGCGAGGCGATGGCAAACGGCGATTTCTTGGGCGCTTCCGGCGCCTCAAGTTTGGCGGTGGTTTGCGGAGGGGGTGGCGTCTGCTGGCTTGGCTGCGGCGGTGCGGCAGCTTGCGCGGTGGCCGGGTTCTG
>DASTPO010000476.1:0-5764 GCA_035762225.1 Candidatus Angelobacter sp. | reverse complement strand
GTTTTGCGCACAGCCGGGGGCGGCTGTGCCACACGATTTTTTTGGAGCGATTGAGAAAAGATGGCTGAACAAGTTCAGTATTACGGTACCGGACGCCGCAAGTCGAGCGTGGCCCGGGTTTTCCTGCGTCCCGGCGACGGCAAGTTTGTGGTCAACGGTCGCGAATTTGACAAATATTTCCTGACCGGCGCGCAACGCGTTGAAGTGAAACAGCCACTCGTCACCAGCGAGACCGGCTCCACCTTCAATATTACTGCCACGGTTTCAGGCGGCGGAATCAATGGCCAGGCCGGCGCTTTAAAGATGGGCATTGCCCGCGCGCTGCTGGAGTTCAACGTTGAACTGCGCAAGAAGCTCAAGGCCGAGGGCTTCCTTTCCCGCGATGCTCGCGGCAAAGAGCGCAAGAAATATGGACAAAAGGGAGCCCGCAAGCGCTTCCAGTTCAGCAAGCGATAAATCTCAGCAGGGACGGCAACGGCCGTCCTCTGTTTTTGTTCTTTTACCGGATTCGTTTGACCACCTTTGGGCGCGGATTCATCGCTACACCGATGCAATCTGCCTGAAGGTCAGCGATTCGAAAATGAATTGCCAGACGTTGATACCGCTGGTTGGTGAAGTTACCAACTGACCAACCGGCAAATCTTCCCTCCCGCAACGCCGGGAGCGGAGCAGGGAATAAATCCCGAGCGGGCAAGATGTGCCGCGGAGGATGCAATTCAATAAGGAGGTATTTTGGCTAACATCACCATGAAGGAGCTGCTTGAGGCGGGTGTCCACTTTGGCCACCAGACCAAGCGCTGGAACCCAAAGATGAAAGAATACATCTTCGGGGAACGCAACGGAATTTACATCATCGACCTGCAAAAGACGTTGAAGATGTTCAAGGACGCAGCTCGCTTTGTTGGTGAAATGGCCGCCCAGGGGAAGAATATTCTGTTTGTCGGCACCAAACGCCAGGCCCAGGAAGCCATCGCCGAAGAGGCCGGACGCTGCGGCATGTTCTACGTGAACAACCGCTGGCTGGGCGGACTGCTGACCAACTGGGTCACGGTACAGAAATCAGTAAAACGGCTGAAAGAGCTCGATGAGATGGCCACCGACGGCCGTTATGAGCTGCTGCCGAAAAAAGAAGTCATCAAGCTGGAACGCGAGCGCAAACATCTCCAGGCCAACCTGGCGGGTATCAAGAGCATGAACCGCCTGCCGGACATCGTTTTTGTGATCGACTCCAACAAGGAAGCCATCGCGGTGAAGGAAGCCCGCAAGCTGGGCATTCCAGTGGTCGCTGTGGTCGATACCAATTGCGATCCCACGGAAGTTGACTGGGTTATTCCGGGCAACGACGACGCTCTGCGTGCGATTCGCTTGTTTGCCTCAAAGGTTGCGGATTCGATCGCCGAAGGCGTACAGGCTGCCACCGACAAGCAGGGCGCAGAAATGGCCGGCGCTGCCGCGGCAAGCGAAGCTCACGCGGCTTCTGCATCGGCTTCCGCAGCCCAGGCAGCTCCAACATCCGCCGACCTGGCTGAGGAAGAGCAGTTGAACATGGAAGAGGTGCTGGGCGGCAAGGTGCGGAAAGCACCGGAGTCAGAGACAACCACGCCTGAACCGGCGCCTGACATGGACGTGGCCAAAGCGCATTAAAGGTTTTGTGGCTGCGCTCCAGAGCGCCTGATGAATCGTGCGGCTGAAGCGCACGAAAATGGCCGGAGATTTCGGCGTAAATATCAAGCGAAGAGATCATGGCCCGCGACCGGCGAAGAGCCACGCGGGTCAAATATTTGCAGGGTCAAACAGAAGGAATGTAAAAAATGAGTACAAGTACAACGAACATCTCAGCGGCCCAGGTGAAAGAACTGCGCGAGCGTAGCGGCGCACCCATGATGGACTGCAAAAATGCGCTGACCGAGTCCAAAGGTGATGTGGAGCAGGCACTGGTGTGGCTGCGCAAAAAAGGGATTTCTACCGCGGCCAAGAAAGCAGCACGTGTGACCAGTGAAGGATCGGTGGCCAGTTATATTCATGCCGGAGGCAAGATCGGCGTTCTGGTGGAGATCAACTGCGAAAGCGACTTTGTGGCGCGCACCGATGATTTCAAGGACTTGATCAAGGACATCGCCATGCACATCGCGGCGACTGATCCGAAGTTTGTCCGTAAGGAAGATGTCACGGCGGCGGCTTATGAGAAGGAAAAAGAAATCTATCGCGCTCAGGCGGCATCAACCGGAAAACCTGCCAACGTGGTGGAGAAGATCGTCGAAGGAAAGATGGCAAAGTTCTACGAAGAAGTCTGCCTGCTGGACCAGCCCTTCGTGAAGGAACCCGGCATCACCATCCATCAGTTGATAGCGAGCAAGATCGGCAAGCTGGGAGAGAACATCTCCGTCCGGCGTTTTGCGCGTTTTAAAGTCGGTGACGTGGGCGAGACTATCGCTATCAGCGCACCGCCGCAAGACCCGAAACCTGAGTAATTCCGAACCGTAATTCGCGCGCGAGCGGCGACCAATCCAATGGTTGCCGCTTTTGCTTTTAGTCGGGACGAATGGCAGGCCCGTGAAATAAATCAAGCGCGCAGCAACCCGAAAGCATCCAAACCAAACCAGCGAGTTGGAGCCGCGAATGCGGGAAACCAGTAATCCGGACTTCAGTAACGAACGGGCAAATCGCAAACCCCGTACAATATCCCTATGACCGGCCGGCCTTTGGTGGAAACCGCGCGCAATACCATGTTGTTCAGCGAGATCGTGAGCATCTCGGTGGATTCATTTCGCGCCAGCAAGGTCCGCTTTGCTCTGACAGCGCTGGGCATGGTGATTGGAACTGCGTCACTGATCGTGGTGGTGACGATCGGCCTCACCGGCAAGCAGTATGTGATGAACCAGATTCAGGGCATAGGCGCCAATCTGATCTGGGCGTACTACGAAGGCGGCAGCAATTTCTCCGTTAGTACCAGTGTCAAGGATGACCTGACCGTGGAGGACATGCGCGCCGTGCAGCAGGAAGTGCCGGGCATTCAGGCGGCGTCGCCCATGACGGAGATCCACGACCGGATCAGCGTAGGCGAAGGCAAGGAACGCGACATTCTGGTGCTGGGGGTCTCTCCGCAATATTCCACGGTACGCAACCTGGAAATACTAGCGGGCCGTTTTTTTGACGATGACGACGCCATGGCGCGAGCTCACGTTGCGGTAGTGACGCAGCAATTTGCCCAACGTGTGTATCGCGGGCAAAGCGCGGCCGTGGGGCAGAACATCAAGATCAACGGCCTGCCGTTTGTCGTGATCGGCACCTTCCGCGAGCGCGTGGAAACTTTTGGGCAATCGGAGATTGCCGGCGACACCATTCTTATTCCCTATAGCGTAAGCCGCTATTTCATCGGCAGCGACGCCGTGAAGCAGGTCTTCTTCTCTGTCTCGGACGCCGGCGATGTTCCGCGAGCTACTGAGATGATCAAGGAAGTATTGCAATCGCGTCACCGCCCTGCGTCGGTTTATCGAGTGGAAAACCTGACGCAGCTCCTGCAGGTGGCCTCGCGCGCGGCCAATGGGTTGACGCTCATGCTCTTGGGAATTTCTCTTCTGGTGCTGATCGTGAGCGGCGTGGGCATCATGAACATTATGCTGGCCAACGTTCGCACCCGCATTCGCGAGATAGGCATTCGCAAGGCCATCGGCGCCACCAGCCGCGAAATCAGGCTGCAGTTTCTGACGGAGGCGATTCTCATCTCCCTGGCTGGAGGGATCCTTGGCACCATTCTTGGACTGGCGCTGCCATTTTCCGTACGCTTTCTCACCGAATACCGCATCCCCATCTCCGGGCTCTCCGCGATCATTGCCATTATGGTGGCGATGCTGGTGGGAATAATCTTTGGGACGGTGCCAGCCACGCGCGCGGCACAATTGGATCCGGTAGAAGCACTGCATTACGAGTAAGCGGTCCTGCAGACGCGAGTTTTAATTTCGCGGCAAGGTTCTACGCCTGGAGACGCCCGCAACTCATGAGCGCGGCGAGGTGTTGCTCCATCACCGGCATTGTCATATTGCATCGCGGTCTGAAAGACGTGCGTTCGATCAAGTTGATATATTATTTGCTCGCATCCTTGAGAAAAGTTTGCAGCATCCAGTCATGAATCCAGTCATTCTTGTATTGGCCATGTTGGCCGGAGCGTCATTGGCTTTATTTGCCGACCTCAAAAGGCGAAGACTCACGCTCTCTCGCCGGGCAGGTTGGCATGCATATTCTGTTCTCGATGTGGTTGCTCTCGCCCTAACGGCAGGCTTCGCTGTCGCTCTGCTAGCGGCTTTGACGCCAGTCGTGCTTGCGCAACGCGCCATCCCATTGTTTTCGCCGATTGCCGTTTCTCTTCTGGTCTGCGCCGTGGCTGGGAGCTTTCTGCTGCAAGAAGGTCGCCGCCAGGTGCAGTTGCAACGGCCGCCGGGATTGGTATTTGCCGAATTCATGGTCCTGGGCGGCGCCTACCTGGTTGCTCTCCGTCTGTATGGCGCTTCGGCAGAGTTTCCCGTGGTGGGCTCAATCAGCATTGCCTGGACTGTGCTCCCCATTGCCGTCGGATGTGTCTTGATCGCATTGGTGGTGCCTCCTTTCGTGAAAGGGCAGGAGGTTCATCGCATTCTTGACCGAATCGCGGACCAGGGAGAGTTTCTCCAGTCAGAATGGATTCCATCCACTCCGGAATGCGCGCATCCTGAGCGGTGGCACATGCTCGATCCGCAAAGCGCGGAGATGGAAGTGCTCGATCTTTTGGAGTCACTGATCAAGGCGGTAAAGCCGGAATTGATCGTAGAGACGGGAACATTTATCGGCCACAGCGCCATCCGCATGGCCCAGGCACTGCAAGCCAATGGCTTTGGGAAGATTGTCACTATTGAATATGATCCGGTTGTCTTCGCAAAAGCGAAGCAGAATATCGATGCTTCAGGCGTGGCTGCATGGATTGACAATCGCAATGCCTCCAGCCTTGAGGTCACGATCCACGGCGCGATTGACGTGCTCTACAGTGACAGCGATCTTGGTATTCGGGAACAGGAAGTGCGGCGTTTTCTGCCCCAGATAAAACCGCGGGGCCTGGTTCTGCTGCATGACGCCAGCTCTCACTTTAAAGTCGTCCGCGAAGCCGCTCTTCGACTGGAAGCAGAAGGCCTATTGTCAGTGGTGTTGCTCTCCACCCCGCGCGGGCTTTGCCTGGCGCAAAAGCGTGAAGGCCGCACGTGATGCTGCTGTGTTCCTCAGCAAAGCAAAAAGCCGGGCTGGTTTGCCCGGCTTATGCGGTATTAGCAATGCGGTTACATCACTAAAGCCAAAGTCTCGAGTTCCTTGTGCAACGACTCAACGTTGCAATTTGAACTTTCCAGCCGTCCTGCGGCATCCAGCGCAGATTCCGGAGAAACACCATATCCGCGTCCGGCAAGAAACATCTTTAAAAGTTCCGCTGTCTGGAATGAATCAAGTCCTCCCTGCAGGAGCTCATTCCGAAGCGCCGCCACTTCAGCAACTGAGAATTTCTCTCCCATAGGCCACCTCCGACCCTTATACCTTCTTGCTCTATTAGACACGCAATACATCGGCTTTGTTGCAGGAAAATTTACAGCCTGCTAAATCATAGGTAACACGACGAAAGTAATTCAGCCCTGTAAGTCTTTGCAGGTGTACAAACACACGGATTCTTCATGTTTCCTGACATAACTTTGCCCGGGATTTTGACCCGCCTTAGTCCGCCATCTTGCTCAAGTGAACGTCAAACGCC
>DASTPO010000475.1:0-4252 GCA_035762225.1 Candidatus Angelobacter sp. | reverse complement strand
GAAGCCCTGGCGCATGGCTTTTTCCATACAATCGATGGCCTTGTCTTTTTCTCCGACAGAGACATAGGTGCACGCCACGTTGTAAAGAACTGAAGGCTCATCGGAATCCATGGCCAGCGCCCGGTCTGCCCAATCCCGCGCCGCCGCAAAATCGCCCAGGCCCGCCAGCGAGCTGGATGCCAGATAAACCGCCCTTACGTCGTCCGGGTTAAGCTGCAGATGACGCTCCACCCTTCTCAAGCATTCCTCAAACGCTTCCTGAGCTTCAGGTGTGCGCGCCAGCGCGCGGAAACAAAGGCCTCGCAATGATACCGCCTGATAGTCCGCTGGATTCACCTCTGCGGCCCGGCCAAAGAGATGCGCGGCCTTTTCAAACTGCCCCTGCGCAAAGCAGGACCGCCCATAGAAGTAATAGGCTTCAAACAGTTCGGTACATAGCCCGAGTGCGGTTTCGAATTCATTGCGGGCTTCTTCATAATTCCCGTTCAGGAACTGTGCCAGCCCTAACGATGCACGAGTCACCGGTGATTGCGAGTCCAGTTCCACCGCCTGGCGGCTGGCGGCAAGCGCCTCGCGCAAATTGTCCTCTTTGGCTTCATACCACATATAGAGGAAGGAACAGCAGTCAGCCACGCCTGCATAGGCCCGCGCGTACTCCGGATCAATGACAATCGCCCGCGCAAACATCTGCCGGGCAAACTCCAAGCCCTGGCGCCGCAAGGTGTAAAAGAACTGGCGGCCGCGCAGGTAGTAATCGTAAGCCTGAATGTTGTGGGTGGGCACCTTTTGAATTTCGTGCTTTTCTTTTTCCGTCAGCATCACGCGAAGGGCCAGGGCAATGTTTTGCGCTATTTCGTCCTGAATGGAAAAGACATCTTCCAGTCGGCGGTCATACCTCTCGGCCCACACCGAGTGGCCGTTCCTGGTCTCGACCAGGCGGGCCGTAATGCGCAGGCGTTCACCCGCCCGGCGAATGCTGCCTTCCAGGACATACGCGGCACATAGCCGCTGGCCAACTTCCGTTACCGGCACGGGCTTGTCGCGAAAACCGAGCACCGCGGAGCGCGGAAAAAGCCGGAGTTCCCGGATCTTCTCGAGCTCTGTGATGACATCTTCGGTCATGCCATCGCGGAAATACTCGTCTTCCTTATCGCCGTTCAGGTTCTCAAAGTAGAGCACGGCAATGGACTTCTCCGACGGCAGCTCTCCCACTTTCTCGCCCGGATTTGCCGAGTGCGCACCGACATTTGTTACCGGCGCTATGAACCGATACCCCACGCGCGGCACCGTTTCAATATAAGACTGCCCGCTGGCGTACTCGCCCAGGGCTTTCCGCAACAGAGAGATGTTCTTGTTAAGGTTGTTTTCTTCCACGATCATGCCCGGCCAGACCTGGCTCAACAGGTCTTCCTTGGTAAGCAGGCACCCGGCGCGCTCCACCAGCCGGCACAGGGTTTCAAATGCTTTCAACTGGAGCGGGATTTCAATCCCCTGGCGGAGAAGGCGGTGCTCCGCGGCTTGCAAATGGAAAGGGCCGAATTGATAGGTTGCAACTCTGTTCATTTTTCCTCAGAAAAAAGTAATAAAAAACCAATATCTCTGGAAGGACGCCCCGCCCGATCGCGATGCCTAATGCAAAGAGTGGCCGGCGATTCGTAGCTGCACCTGAAACGATTCGCTCCGGCGCCAAATAGATTCAAAAAATCGATGCAAGGAGAAGACTTACATGACTGATTTTCTTCCGGATCGCGACCTACGAGAGCCGAATTCGTCCGTTCTGGTCGCCGCCTATTACATATTGCGCCGCCAGCCCTGGCAGGCTTTTGCCGTCAAGACCTGGAACGCAATGAAACGTTTCCTGATGTTGGCCCTGATAGCAGCCTCCGTCACCGCCCTGCTGCCTCCAGCCAAGGCGCACGCTCGAACCTATGATGTGATCTCGGCCGACGTGCCCTTCAAGTTCACTATTGGAAGCCGTACCTTCAGTCCCGGTCACTACCAGTTGATCGTAGTTGGGCCTTCACTGATGACGCTGCGCGATTCGCGCAAGAAGGCCATTGCCTCAATCGTCACCCGGGCCCACAACAGTGGGGGGCCTTTGCCGGTGTCCAAGCTGGTTTTTGACAATGAAAAGAAACACTCCCGGCTTTCCGAGATATGGATGAAAGATCATTCACAGGTCTTCGAAGTCCTGGGGGAAGAGCTTGCAATGCGCCCCGCTCCGGTCCGGCCGGCCGCTCTCCCGGTTGGTGTGAACTCCCTGTTTGATCTTCATCCAGAGGGGGCGCTGAAGCACTGACGCGTCTTTGCCGACGGCAGGAAGCTGCGGGGCAGGTTAGCTGGGCATGACCTGTCTCGCGGGACCCATCAATCAAGTAACGGATGACGCGCCCCAGAACGCGTAAAAGACGGAGAATGCATATGAGGAAAGAGGATAATGGCGTCCCGGATGATCGGCTCCTGAGAAGTTATCTTCTCGGGGCCACGTCACCGGAAGAAGCCGCACACGTGGAAGCGCTTGGCATCGCTGAGGACAACGTTGCGGAGCGCTTGTGCGCGATAGAAAACGATCTAGTGGATGCTTACGTAAGAAATGAACTCGCCGGGCAGGACCTTGAACGCTTTAAGTTGCTCTACCTGAGCGTGGCAAAGCGCCGCCGGAAAGTGGAGTTTGCCGCATTCCTCCACTTGTTGACCAGCAGCGCACCGAGCGTGAAAAGCTGAGCCACCGTAACTAGAAGTCCTTGCGATATCGACCATCGACGCCAAAGCCGCCGTTCTGGTTGCGCGTGCTGCTCACGGACCATTTTGGATTGAACTTATATTCAATCTGGACCGCCTGCCGCTGCGTGGACGTGATGTCCGTAGCAAACGTGACAAGGAGGTTGCTGGTGACTCGTTGCTGAATCGCGATGCGCGCGCCGGGACTCTGCCCGTTGTCTGAAGCCAGCCCCGGATCGATCTGCAGTTGCGATACCCCGGCCAGTTTGGCGAGTCTCCCGCTAACCTGGCTGCTGATGCCTGAAGCCAAGAGCGATTGTGCTCCAAGCGAGCTGGTTGGGCTCGGGGTCGGGTTAGCATCGGCCGACTCAATGGTCTTTCCTCGCGCAATAAGGTTGATGATATCCACCGGCGGCAAGGCTGGATCGGACGTGTAGGTAGTCTGCAGACGGCTCATCGGGCCGGTCAGGCTCATTGAGATGTTGTATTCGTTGATCACGGTCTTCACTTGCAGATCAACCACCGGCTCGGTTTGGACCGGGTTGAGAAAATCCACCGTGCCATGCTGTAACTCGTAACGATTGCCGGCGAGGAAAAATTCTCCGCCCGTCAGATTCGAACGCCCCAGAATTACAGGCTCGGCTGCCGTTCCCACGACGCGCAGATTCGCGTCACCACGCAGGCTTACCTGGGTGCTTTGCAGGTTCATCTGGCTGGTGGATTGCACTGCGATATCGAGCTTCATGCTCTGTGCAAATGATCCAGGAGCACCGCTGTCACTGGTTTCGCCGCTGAACTGGTCGGTAAAGGTGCTGAGATCAAAGTCTGGAGTAAAAGAAACGCGCTGGATCTTTACCTGCCCGCTCAAAACCGATGCTTGCGGACTTCCCCGCAGCGCCAGGTTTGAGGCTAAAATCGCGCGCACGCCCTCCGGATAACGCACCCGAATATTGTTCGCCGTCAGTCCCAGACCAAACTGGATCGAGGGCTTAAAGGCCACGGCTCCGGTGGCATTCACTGTCCCGCCGCCCACCTGCCCGGAGAAGTTCGCTACCTCCAGGCGTGTTTGCGTGACGTTCAGGACTCCGTTGGCATCGTCCAAGCCGACGGGTGAATCAACGGTGTGCATGGTCGCCTTCACGATCTTGATCTGGCCGTTGAGATTGGAGCCCGGCCCGTAGCGCCGCGAATCAACATCAAACTGGAGCTGTCCGCTGCTGGTCAGCCCGGGCACAAACAGCTGGGCAATTTGCAAATCAACGTTGCCTTGCACCAGGAACGTTGCGGCCTTGGGGCTGTTGACGGGCACAATCGCCTGGGCATCAATTGAGGTTCCGGTCCCGCGGATTGACATTGGCTGGAGCGTTGCCGTGCCGTTCTGATAATCCACGCGGATCTCTTTGACCGCTGCCAATTGAAACTGCTTGTACTTGAGCGCCAGGTTTGGCACATCAAGATGGGCTTCCACACGGCTCTTTTCCGCCAGTGGGCCGCGCACGCTGGCGTGCAACTCCGTCTGCCCGGAGAGATC
>DASTPO010000474.1:0-3168 GCA_035762225.1 Candidatus Angelobacter sp. | reverse complement strand
AGCCGGAGGCCGTGATTGATCAGATCAACGGTCTGCTCCGCGAATTGAGCCCGGAGACCGTGGCCCAAACCTGGATGCAGACGAAATAGATTCACAGCGTGGAGTTGGGCTGCTTGAGCTTTCTTGCCGGTTGGTCTAAGCGGAGTGGCGCTGCTTTGGCATCGCCGCACGAACTCCGGAAAATACCCCGCCCACACTGATCCAGGGCCTCGCAATTGCACTTTTCCGAGATCGCTCGCAGCAGCGTCTGCATGGCCTTGATCTGCTCGGCCAAAGTTTCCAGCTCGGCCAGCTTGCGCTCCGAAAGTTTTTTCCAGCGCTCGGAGATGGGGGTCGCCTTGCGAAACCCAAAGAACAGCCGCCGTATCTCCTCCAATGTAAATCCCATCTGCTGTGCCCGCTGCACCAGCGCCAGGCGATACACGACAGTGTTGTCATAACGCCGCTGTCCGCTGGCGCGTTGTGCTCGTGGAAGAATGCCGACTTGTTCGTAATAGCGGATTGCTGAAGGCTTCAGCCCAACCTGCTTTGCTACTTCTGAAATCGTCAGTAACGGCATGACAGGATTTTAAGCACATTTGCCGCGCACCAGGACGGCATTTCGTCCCAACGCTGGAAATTAAAGCTAAGTATCTGATTCCTCTGCGCAAATAGCGCTTGCCTTAAAGCCAACTTTAAGTCGTACGTTTAGAGAGTGCAAGATCCGCGTTCATCAAGCTTGGAGGAAAAACCCGTGAAAGCATTTCTGATATTCGCAGTCGCTCTGATCGTCCTGGGGACTTATTCGTTGTCGTTACGGCGAGCGGTAAGCCAGACCAGGGAAAAGCCCGTCGTAAAAACTGACAGCCCTTTCTTTTGCAACCGAACGGCGCTCACCGCCGAGGAGCGGCATCACCAACAGGATTTGGGCAAAATTCTGCATTCGGCATTGCTCGGAGTGCAGGAACTGAATGACGGCTACGAGTTTGAATTTGTGCCCGGCCGCGCCAACTACCAGGCCCTGGTGGAATTCTCGCCCATGGAGCAGGCCTGCTGCCCCTTCTTTGACATCAGCATTCGCATGGAGCGCGAAGGCGGCAAGCTCTGGTGGCGTCTCACTGGCAGAGAGGGCGTGAAGACCTTCATTCGCGCCGAATTCAGCCCGTGGTTTGGCAATAAGTCAATTTGACTCTCACTAACCAGGTGGAGCGCTGCTTGGCGGCGGTGCTCCACAACCCACGATGCGCTGGGACGTCGATGCTCCTGTTATAATCCGCGCGTCTTATGAAAACTCTGAAACTCGTCCTCTCTTTCCTGCTGTTTTGCAGCGTCAGCTTTGCCCAGCAATCTCCCGCTCCCGCCGCTCCGGCGAAAGTTTACGTTCATGCCGGACATATGCTGGATGTAAAAACCGGGAAGATGATGGACAACGTCCTGATCACGATCGAAGGCGATAAGATCGCCTCCGTCTCTTCCGGCGCGGCGCCTTCGTCGGCGACCGTCATCAATCTGCCCAACGCCACCATTCTTCCCGGCCTGATTGACGCGCACACGCACCTTACCTTCGATCCCAACTTCGGCTATCAGGCGCTGGGCATCTCCATTCCCAAAGAAGCATTGATTGGCGCCAAGAATGCCCGGATCACGCTGGAGGCCGGCTTTACCACCGTCCGCAACGTTGGCGCCAGCGGCTATACCGATATTGCGCTGCGCGATGCTATCAATGAGGGCCTGGTGCCCGGCCCGCGCATTATTGCCAGCGGCCCGGCGCTCTCCATCACCGGCGGCCATTGCGATGAGAACCTGCTGCCCTATGAATGGCATGCCAAGTCTGATGGCGCGGCCGATGGCGTGGAGGGCGTACAGCACAAGGTTCGCGAGATCATCAAGTACGGCGCCGACGTGATCAAGGTATGCGCCACCGGCGGTGTTCTCTCCAAAGGCGATGATCCCAAGGCTTCGCAATACACGTTGGAAGAGATGAAGGCGATTGTCGCCGACGCGCATCGCCTCGGCCGCAAAGTCGCCGCCCATGCCCATGGCGCGCAGGGTATTGCCTGGGCCACTGAAGCGGGAGTGGATTCCATTGAGCACGGTTCCTACATTGATGACACCGGCATCAAGTTGATGAAAGAACGCGGCACTTATCTGGTACCGACGCTCTATCTGGCCGACTGGATGCGTGAGAACGCCGCAAGAATCGGCCTGCCCGCAATGTACGCCGTGAAGATGAAAGACGTAACCGCAGTTTCCCGACAGAACATCAAGAAGGCTTTTGAGTCCGGAGTAAAGATCGCGTTCGGCACCGACGCCGCTGTCTATCCTCACGGCCTGAACGCGCATGAGTTCGCCGTGTACGTGCAAATTGGCATGACGCCGCTGCAAGCCATCCAGACCGCTACCGTGAACGCCGCGGACCTGCTCGGCTGGTCCAGGATTGGTTCGCTTGAGCCGGGCAGCTTTGCCGATATCATCGCGGTGAATGGCGATCCCACCAAAGATGTAACGCTCCTGCAGAACCCGGTCTTTGTGATGAAGGGCGGCGCAGTGGTGAAGCAGAAATAATTGCGT
Organism: Candidatus Angelobacter sp.; assembly: GCA_035762225.1. Taxonomy (GTDB): domain Bacteria; phylum Acidobacteriota; class Terriglobia; order Terriglobales; family Acidobacteriaceae; genus Angelobacter. The sequence goes on along the minus strand of DASTPO010000474.1, from coordinate 618 downwards.
TGCGCTGGCAATACCATTGATCCAGGGAAGGCGTTCAATTTCAATCGCCTCCCAGGTGCCTTCCTGGGCTGCAATGGGTCGCCGCGGAGCCGCTCGCGGCTATAATAATTCTTGTTCCTGCCCTGGAGATGACAGTGAAATCCTTGTCTTTCGCCGCGCTTTTTCTGCTGGCAACTCTCGCCCTCGCACGAAACAAACCCTCATCCCCGCATGCTGCTGATGCCCCGGACTTCGCCGCCTTCGCCGATCGTTACTTCGACGAATACTATTTCAAGTTCAATCCCACGCAGGGAACCGCCGCCGGCTTCCACCAGTACGACAACCAGCTGGAAGATTATTCTCGTGCCTCCATCGACAAGCAGATTGCGGTGCTGCACAAATTCAAGTCCGAGCTTGCATCCCGCTTTGCGACGAACGGTGGTCCGATCGCACTGTCGATTGACCGCACCCTGGTCGCCAATGACATCGATGCTCGTCTGTTGGCATTGGAAAATATCCGGCAGTGGGAGAAAAACCCTGACGTTTATTCCGGGGGTGTGACCAATTCAATTTTCGTCATCATGGCCCGGACATTTGCTCCTCCGGAGCAGCGGCTGCAATCGGTGATCGCTCGGGAAA
>DASTPO010000473.1:0-2619 GCA_035762225.1 Candidatus Angelobacter sp. | reverse complement strand
GGTGACCACCGAAGTATATCGTTCATGGGATCAGGAGTTGAATTCGGGAGTCAGGCGGGCGCTTGAATGGCCTTGGCGCGCAATTTGGCCAATGAACTCAGGCCGCGCAGCACGCGATTGAAGTGGTCTGGGTTCCGGCTGACGAATTTCAGCCGGCTGCCCCGGCCAAGATAGGATTCAGGGTTGCAGCGTTCAAGCTCCTGCCAGAACCATTTCTGCATGCGGCGCAGATCAAACGCGCTGCCGCTGCGCGAGTACACCGCTTGCGCTGGCCCCAGGGTGAACCAATCGAACTTCACGAAAACCTTGTAGTCCCGCTGCGGAGCTTCCTCGTTAAAGATGTACCACTCATCGAACAGCTCGAAGGGAATCGCGGAAACGTTTTCGCCCACCGGAATATAGACGGAGCGGCCCACTACCTGCCATCCGCGCTGGAATTCCTGGCTGGTCGGCTGGAGATGACCTGAATCAACGGCTGTGATAACCACGTTCCGGTTCGCGGCGACGTCAGGACAAACCTGGAGAACGTCGTAGATTTCATGGGCTGAGGTTTCCAGCCATCGATAGTCGCCTTGTACACCGTGAAACATAAATCCTCTTACAGAAGATCGTCAGCGAAAGGTCAGGCCGAAAGCTCCTCGGCGACGCTGCGGTCGGCTTCCCATACACCGTCAAAATCCACAAAATATGCCCGTACATTCAGCGTCGGCTCTTCCTTTTGCAGAAAATCTATGGCGCGATGAAGATCGCGGCGATGGTTCTCCGCTTCCTTCTTCTGGTCATCGTCAAAAGCAGCCAGACCGCCGTATGCGCCGCAGTCGGAATGGAGCATCAGCACCACGGTGTCGGTGGCGTGCAGTCGGACGGAGATGCGGATCTGCTCCAGCACAAACTTACGGTGCTCTTCCGGGTCTCTCCCGGTCAGGGTTTTGGCGCCGCCGGCCACGCGGATCAAATCAACGTAGGTCATGCCCAGGCGCTTGATGAATTTGCGGAATGTCAGTTCAAACCGGCTGTCAAAACAACCCAGAACAACTGCATCGCACTTGTACCGTTGCCGGGGGGACTCGTGATGGAAGACCTTGCGAATGGGGGCACCTCGCTCGGGCATTATAGCCTTCAGAGGCGCAATTTGCGCATGGAAAAGCGCGGAAAGCACGCTTCAGACGGGAAACGGAGCACGGCGCGCAGGTTCCAGCCCGGATGCCCGCCACAGATTGTGATGGCCGGGCAATTCTGTGCCACCGTATACTTTCCTGTCAGTCCTCCGGAGAGATAATGAATTCTGCTCAACTGTCCCATCGTTGGCTCAAGCACTCCTTTGCGATCATCATTTTTACGCTGGCTGCGCAGATTTCAGCCACTGCTTCCAGCATCTCGTTCAAGATCACATTGCCGGCCAGCCAGCCGCAGCCGCTTACGGGCCGGGTATTCGTGATTATCGCCCGGGCCGGAGACCCTGAGCCGCGTTTGCAGGTGGGATCCTTCCGCTCGCACACGGAGCTCATCGCCATAGACACGCCGGGCGTAGCGCCGGGCCAGGCGGTTACGCTGGACGCGCTGGCGGCGGGATATCCCCTGAAATCGGTGCGCGAGCTGCCCGCGGGTGATTACTACGTGCAGGCTCTATTCAATGTGTACACCCGTTTCCAGCGTTCTGACGGCAACACCATCTGGGGGCACATGGACCAGTGGGAGGGGCAGCAGTTCAACAAGTCGCCGGGAAACCTCTATACCGAAATCGGGCACTTCCATCTTGATCCCCTTACCGGATATGAGATCCGGCTGACCCTGAGTCATAAGATCGCCGAACAGCTCCCGCCGGGCGATACCACGTACGTCAAGCACATCAAAATCCAGAGCAAGCTTTTGACGCAGTTCTGGGGACAGCCTATCTACCTGGGCGCGACCATTCTCCTGCCCGAAGGCTATGACACGCATCCCAACGCGCATTATCCGGTAGTGTACGAACAAGGCCACTTCAGCCTGCGCGCGCCGCTGGGTTTCTCCACCGAGCAATCGCGGGCGGACGCGCCGCCGCGCGAAGGCCGCATCTCTGGCGTCGATCTGTACAACCGCTGGACGGCGGCGGGCTTCCCCCGGATGATCGCCGTGACCTTCCAGCACCCAACAATTTATTTTGACGATTCTTACGCGGTGAACTCGGCCAACAACGGCCCGTACGGTGACGCCATCATGAACGAGCTAATCCCGTACATTGAGGAACACTACCGCATCATCCGCCAGCCGTATGCGCGCGTGCTTACCGGCGGGAGCACAGGAGGGTGGGAGTCGCTGGCGTTGCAGGTCTTTCATCCGGAGTTTTTTGGCGGGACGTGGACCTTCTATCCTGACCCGGTGGATTTCAGCCGCTACGGCGTCGTGGACATCTATAACGATGTAAGCGCGTTCCTGGCGCCGAACTACGATCCTCCGATTCCGGAGCGGCCCCTGGAGCGTACGGTGGAGGGCCAGACCGACCTGACGTTGCGGCAGCTCAGTCAGCTGGAGGATGTTCTGGGCTCGCATGGGCGCTCCGGGCAGCAGCTTGAGGCCTGGGAGGCCGTCTATGGGCCGGTAGGCGTGGATGGATATCCCAAACCCCTGTGGGACAAGGCC
>DASTPO010000472.1:0-8719 GCA_035762225.1 Candidatus Angelobacter sp. | reverse complement strand
CCACTTCAAGCACGTCAACGATACGTACGGACATTTGGTGGGCAGCAAGCTGCTTCAGGAAATTGGCTTCAAAATCAAATCGCAGCTGCGCCTGATTGATTACGCCTTTCGCTATGGCGGCGACGAATTTGTCATCCTGCTCCCGCAGACTGACAAGCACTCCGCGCTGGTGGTGGCCAAACGTATCCAGGACATGATGCGCAAGACGGTTTTTCTCGCTGAAGATGGATTAAACCTGAACGTGCGTTGCAGCATGGGACTGGCAACCTACCCTGAAGACGCCAAGAGTTCGCACGAAATCATCCGCCAGGCCGACGAGATGATGTACATGGTCAAGAACTCCAGCCGCGACAACATCGCAGTGGCCCAGCAGGGAATACTGAAGTAGCCCAGGCTTCTACTTCGGCCGCTTCTCCAGCACCGGACTTGCGTTGGTTCCGGTGTCGCTCTTTTCCGGCTGTCTCGGAGTCCACGCGCTGGGATTCTGCGCCGCCGATGGATTCACGCCGAAGTCCCATACAAACAGGTTGATCTGCTTTTTCTCCAGCAGCTCCACCACCGCGTATTCCCCCGGCTGTAATGGTTCGGCTGGCGTCAGCTTGACCCAGTCGCCCAGGGGCGCGGTGGTAACGGGGATCCACGATTCCTTCTGGCTCACCTTGCCGTACATGGCAACGTTCAGTTTGCCAACGATGCGCACATCTTTCTTGTTTTCCACGCGCACAATGCCATAGCGGTTGGGCTGCTGGTCTTTGTCAGGACTTTTCTGCGTGAATTCCGGCTGCGTATTGTCAGAGGTGTCAATGTTCAGAAAAATTGCCGGCTGCCCGGTGTGGGCCTGCACCCGCGCATGCTCGCCTTTGAGCTCGATGGTCTGCGTGGAGGAGAGCGCCAGGGGATTGATGGCCGACCGCAGGATGTTGCGGCCGGTATGCTTGTTCAGCTCTCCGCCGTTCTGCACCAGCTCCACCAGTTGCGGCTGGCTTTTGAATTGGTCTAGAAGATAAACACCGCCGGTGCTGGGCAGGCGCAGTCCCGGCACTACCAGCGGAGCTTCGCGCTCATCTGCTTCATCTTCTTTGGCGACTTCCTTAATGCTCTCGTCGCGCGCGCCCTCGCGCTCTTTGTTGTATGTGTCGGTGGCGGTCCAATCCACCATGTCCCGGGGAATCTCTTCCCAGTCGTAGCGTTCGGCGCTGTAATAGCGCACGCGATCGCCCTTGATCTCCCACTTGGTGGCCGCCTGGTAGGAACCATCTTTCATGATCAGGCGTTTGGGGTTCTGCTGCGCCAACATCACAGCGCAGAAGAATGCGGCGACCAGCACCGACAGAAGAGGAATGCTCTTAATGAATCGCGCCATAAGAAGCCCTGTGTTATTAGATGCGGAGTTCTTCATCATTTTATAACCCGGAGAGCAGCTTGGAGTTGCCTCTCCGCCTGCCTCTCGACATGACTCTGTCAACATCACGGAATCCAGAACGCGGGATCAAGCGTATCGTTTTAACCTGAGCTTGAAGCCACTCGGGCTCTGGTCACGTGTTTCAAAGATGTGGCATTTCTGCTATTGTGCCCGGTTCCCCACATTTTGCCGACGAGGCCGCCCTTTATGAAGCAGCTTGGCTCCTATTTATTGTTCTCTTTGTGCCTGACCATTCTGTCGCAGCAGGCTCTGGCGCAGACAACCACCGCTTCACCGGCAAAGCCGTCGCCCGCGACCTCGGCGCCGGATGCGTCTTCAACTCAAACCGCCGCAGCTCCCACCACCCAGTACACGCTTCCGCCGGACAAGCTGGCAAAATCCAAGGCGCTTTATGATCTCCGCGGCAAGCTGCGGATTGTTGACACTTTTTATGGCCTCTTGCTTTTGCTGGGATTGCTTTATTTCGGGGTTGCCGCCAAATATCGTGGGATCGCTGAGACGGCCAGCCGGCACCGGATTGTGCAGGCCATCGTCTTTGTGCCCATGCTGCTGTTGACCCTCAGCATCCTGCAATTGCCTCTCGACGCTTACCAGCAAAGCATCAGTTTGAAGTACGGCCTCTCGGTGCAGGGTTGGGGATCGTGGCTTGGGGATGTGGGTAAGGGTTTTCTGGTTACCGCAGTCCTTTTCACGATCCTTGCCTGGATCATCACCAGTCTGATCCGGGTGAGCCCGCGTCGTTGGTGGTTTTATAGCTGGCTGATCGTCGTACCTCTCATGATTCTTGTCATTTTTATTTTCCCGGTGGTAGTTGATCCGCTGTTTTACCAATTCGAACCGCTGGACAAAAGCAATCCGCAACTGGTCGATGCGATTGAGAAGGTCACGCACCGCGGCGGGCTGGAGATTCCCCGCGATCGTATGTTCCTGATGAAAGCCAGTGAAAAAGTTACGACGCTGAATGCTTATGTGACCGGCTTCGGTCCTTCGAAACGCGTGGTGGTCTGGGACACCACCATCAAGAACGCCAGCACCCCTGAGACGTTGTTCGTCTTCGGCCATGAGATGGGCCATTACGTCCTCAACCATATCGTCATCGGAATTGTCGCCACCGCGGTGGGACTGTTCTTAGGTTTTTACCTTCTTTATCTGATTGCCAACTGGGCCTTTGCCCGTTTCCAGCAGCGCTGGCGCTTGCGTGAACTCAGCGACTGGGCCGCTCTAGTCATGCTGCTTCTTATTTTCTCTGTGATGAACCTCGTGACGGCTCCCATCGGCAACGGCATCAGCCGCCAGCTGGAGCACAACGCCGATATCTACGGCCTGGAAGTCACGCACAGCATCAATCCCAACCCTCGCGAAAACGCCGCGCACGCCTTCCAGGTGCTGGGAGAGCTGGCTCTCTCTTATCCTTATCCCAGCCGCTTTGTCGTCTTCTGGTATGCCGATCATCCGCCCATCTGTGATCGCGTGCCCTTTGCCTACAATTACGATCCCTGGGGCAAAGGCGAGCAGCCGAAATACGTAAAGTAAAAATCCCGGCCGCGAGTCAACGCCGAATTACACGAGTCCTGGTTCACTCTGTTCACGTTGGCTCGCGGCCGTCTCTCCCTGTTACCTCGACTTGTAGTTGAACGTCACCCTGGTTGGCTCGTCCAGCACCAGCGCGCGGGCAAAGCGGTATGAGTTCCCTGCCCGGGGCACGTCAATGCGCACCGGCAGCACTCCTGCCACGCGCTTTTGCAGGTCAAACACGTTGGACGACGCGGCGTTCTGCTGCCACTGGTCGGCCTTCTTTTCGTCGCGATCTTTCCTGCCTCCGTTTGTTGCGTACGCTGGCAGGCCATTGTTGCTGAAGGTGGTCGTCAGCTGGGTGCTCGTGCTGTCGATTGCAGGCGGGGCTGCCTGAACTTGCACAGTCTCCGTTGTGGAGCCCACGCTCAGGCTCATCTGGCTCTGAGCAGGCCGGTTCGCGTCATAATGTTTGCTCTGCTGAATCATGGTTTGGAACCCCTGACTTGAGGCCGTTATTTCTATCGGGCCTGACGGTATGCCGGAAACCATCCAGTTACCGGATGAATCGGTCACTGCTGTCTGCGACACGCCGCTATTCATGTTCGTTACCGTCACATGCGCGCCCGGGATTACCGCTCCGCTGGAATCCACCACAACGCCACCGATCTGCCCCGGCACCACCCCGGCGGGACTCACTCCCGGTCGCAGCATTGCCAAATTAGGAGAGCGACGTCCCTTGAGGGGCAAATTGCTTATCTGCTGCACTGAGATCAGCGAGCTCACGGAATCGTCACCGGGCTCGACCATCGCGGCCGGCACAAGGTAGGAGGCAATTGCATCGCCGCCGAAATCCTTCACCTTATAACGCTCCGGCAGAAACATCTCCCACTCGAGCAGGCTGATGGGAACATCCATGCTCGGCAGCTCCAGCTCCGAGCCGCCTTTTTTCGCGAACGGCGTCCCCGAGTCCATGTACACGAACGACACTTCATAAGGACCGCTGGGACGGAAGCCGGCGCGCAGCAGCGGGACGCGGTTTCCATCCGGCCCCTGCACTGGCTTCACTTTTTCGCCCGCGACTTCGGCGGAGACGATGCTGGCCCCGCTGGGCAGCCCGATCTTCAAAAACGGCTGTGCCTGGTTCTTGACCGTCAGCTTCACCTCGGTGAGCGTACGGCCTTCCACGGTAACCAGCGTTGTCACCACGGCATGCTCGGCCACCGCAGCCAGCACCGCGCTGTCAGGAAAGCGGGTCCAACTGAGCGCGAGCGTGGGTGTCACCGCGGGCTGGCGATGGTAGCGGAATGCCGCCTGCAAGGGAAAACGAGCCAGCGAGCGCAAGTACGGATTCACTTCCTTCGCGTCCATGCGTTTCAGCCCGCCGCCTTCGCTGGCCGTGAGTTCCATGGCTCCGGTGCCTTCCACCAGCACCTCGCCGGTCTCGCGCTGGGCCCCGTTGAAGCTCAGGAAAGGCGCATCCGCTGTTGTGCCGTTCAACGGCCGCGACATGGAGATGAGAAACTCATGGCTGCGCGGCGCTGACGAATTCAGCCGCAGAACCAGCTTTCCGTTCTCCAGTTCGCTGGAGTCCACTGTGGCGCCGGAAGCGCCGGTTACTTCATAGCCGGCGGGTACATCCACCGTAAATTGCGCCGGGTCTCCCTGCACTACCGTAATGTCAGCCAGCGCGGCGATGCGCAGCTCTTCATCATTTACCGTAACCAGCGTCTTTACCTCGGAAAGAAAACGCACTTCATGTTTCACCACCGGCGCCTGGACCACTCCGGTGACCCACCATACGGTGGCCTGCTGGCCGGGCTCCAGGGTGGCTTCGATTGCGGTCTGGCCTTTTTCGGTGGTGCGCGAGGTGATCAATCCCGGGCTGATGCGCACGATGCTGTGGTCGCCGGGAATCATCAGCGAGAGGCGCACGCTTCCCGCCGTGGGAACCGGCAGATTGAACGACGCGCGTCCAGCTTCAATCATCAGAGGCATGCCGGTATCAAGCGCGACGGAAAATTCGGCTGCGCCGGGCAGGATGGCCGTTGAGGTCGAGCCTTCCTGCTCCAGCGGCAGGCTCTTCCCTTCCTGGCGCGCGTTCAAAATCGTGAGGCCGGAGGTGAGCGGGACCTTGGCCGCGCCTTTGCTGAATACTTCGCCATCCAGCTGCACCGTGCCCAGCACGGTTTCATTGCTGACGCGCAGCTTCATATCGGCGCGCTTGATGGCATACGGCAGCGGCGGGGTTTCATGCTGCTTGCCGGATTTGGTGGCCAGTTCAACCAGCCGGTTGTACTCCGCCAGCGTCAGCGTTACGTTGCCCGTGGTGGGCAGCGGCAGCATGGTGTTGTCAGAGCCCATGGCGTACATGGAGAAGATCATCAGGATTGCAAATAGCTTTTTCATTTTCCACCATCCTTCTTGTCGCGCTGATAGCTGAGTTCAAGTGCAGGGGCATGGTTTTCCGCTGTAAGTTCCGAGACAAAGAACAAGGACGGCCCGAAGGCCGGAAACGCGGGACGGATCGGCAACACCTTCGCGCCCCGCCCGCCCAGAGATTTGGCCTTGAAGTTATCGACCAGGGTCTGCGTTGATGATTGCGGCCGGCCTTCATTCTTGGAAACCACGTCCGCAATCGCGCCCGCATTCCTGCCATAAGAAATGTCAACCGCGGAGCCGCTTCCCGTATCGAGCGCGTGAAAGGCCTCCGCCAGCGGAGACGCAAATGTCTCTTCGCGAAATGTTCCCGGCTCCGCGGCCAGCTTGAACAGTGGCGGATGGTAGAGCAGCAGGCCGGTGCGCGAGATGGGCAGGTCCAGCGCAGGCAGAGCCAGCGTGGCCTTGCCTTTGTCTGCCCATGCGGTGGTTTTGACCAGGTAAAAAATCTCCAGCACGAATGCCGGCGACTCTTCTCCGGCGCGCGATTTCTCCAGCGGCAACAGCAGGCTGCCGTCAGGCGACTCACCGGGACGCACCGGCTTTCCCGCCAGGGACGCGCTCCAGATGGCCGCGCCCTGCGGCAGCGTGACCTTCAAGAAGTTGCGCTGGTTGTTGCGGATGGCGTATTGCGCCTGCACCAGCATCTTGCCTTCCTTGCTCAGCAAAACGCGGTAACGGGCCTCTTCCACGTTGGCCATCAGGACCGCCTGCTGTGCGTAGCGGGCAAGGTCCACCGCCAGCGCGCGCGGCGCTCTGGCATCGGCCGAGCGGAAGCGGAACACTACCATGGACGGCGACTGGCGGCCGGCAACATAATCTCCCAGCTCCGCGGCCTCGGCGCTTTCCAGCCCCTGCGATTTGAGGTCTTTGATCTCGCCAGCGCCCAGCACCTCCACGGCAACGCCGCCGGTATCGCGTTCGGTATTGAGCAAACGCAGAAGCCCGATTTCAATGTGGCCGTCGTGCGGTGACTTGACCTCACCGTTGATGACAAACCGCGCCGACTGTTCAACCGGTTCCAGGAATGTCACCGCGAGCTCGCCGTCTTTCACCTCCCAGTCCGCCACCAGAGCGCCGGTCACCTGATTGATGGTGATGTTCTCCGGAAGCTGGATGCGGGCCTCTTTTGCCGCGCCCTGCGTGACCTCAACATTTACCTCGGCATAGAGCGAGGTGGAATCTTCACTCAGGCTGGTAAGCTGCCGGAGCGATCCGCGCTGGCGCAGCGGCAGAGTAACGTGACGTTCTTCCAACTTCCGACGCCAGATAAAAGTCAGCGGCTCATTGCCGCGCGCGTAGGCCAGCCATTTGCTTTCCGAATCGGTTTCGCTTTTCTCCGCCAGCAATCCGCCCGTGAGCTTCAGGTCCACCCCCTGGCGCGGAAGCTGCACTGCGGCACGGGTGACGCCGGAAGAAGTTGACGGCAGCGAGATGCGCTCTTCGCCCGCGGAGGCGCTGACCGGCAGCGCGATATCGAGAAGCAACACGGCGCGGCCGGCATGGGCCAGCATCGCCGCCGGCTGGTTCCCGCCTTTGCCTCCGCTGGAGACCAGCGAGACCAGCTTGCCATCGAGCCGGGCCTCGCGCACCAGCAGTCCAGCGGGTATGGGCACGCGCACCCAGCCATCTTTCAAAACGTCCACGGTTAGGCTGGCGCGGCCGGTGGCCAGGTCGCCGGCAATGTGCAGATCGTAGTCGACGCGCGTGAGCGTTGCGTCGACCGGCGGCGGCTCAGGATCACGCTCGGTGGGAAAAGCGCGGGAACGAAGATTTTGATATTCATCCACGGGGATGACGACCCAGCCGGATGCGCGCGATGCGTCTGCCGTGGGCTGAGCTGCCGGCGTCTGTGCGGTGGCTCGGAGGGCGAGCAATCCAAAAAGCAAAGCGAGAAAAAGACCGTTCACCGCGGAGGCGCGGAGACGCGAAGCAAACTGGGCCCGGCAAAGCGCGCCTGGATCCGGATGGGCGAGGGGGCTGGTAATTTCTTGTTTTGGCCTGGGAGACCAGGCGATGGAAAGCGATTTTGACCTTCTCATGGAGAACGCCTCTCATTTCTACGGAATTCAAAATGGGGATACCAAATTGCGCAGCCGGGTGGGACGGCCGTTCGGTGGGGATAAAGACTGCTTTTCCGCGAACAGAAGTCAGAAGGCCCCGCTAAAACCGGGCTTTCTGGCCTTCGGCCCACTGGTGGTCGCTAGACAAAGAACGAAGTAGCTGGATTTCTTGCAGGAAAAATTCTGGTTAAAAGGTGGGATTCGCATTGGCAGGCTTGCATAACCAATTACCCAATTGCAGTTTTTCGGCGCTCTGCTTCACCGCGCGCCGGCCTGCGGCAGCGAGGAAGAATTCTTTTCTTGCTTGCCCGGCACTTGCACCTCAGTGCGCCCATCGTGTCGGGCTAGTTTCGTCCGTTCTTGTGGGACTAGCTGGTTGCGGATCCGGCCAATTCCTGTTTTGGCAGTGCACAAAGCTTTTATCTCCAACTGCCCATCGCTCATATGTACTATTTCGTTCTTTGTTTCCCTTGAGAAATTTGCTACGCTGCAAGATCAGCCTCAGGGCTCCCGTAAATCTTAGATCATTGACAACAAAACAGTTAGCGCGTTGCGGGTCGGCGCGATCAAAAACGTTACCGTGCAATCCGCTGGGCGGCCATCCGGCTGTGACCCTCAGCCGACTGCGATTGGGTTTGGGTGACCCAAGGGTCACGCAAGGGCCACCCAAGGGTCACCCAGGCGTCACGCAAGCGAGACCCAAGGGTCGATTTGTTCAAGCGCTTTGTTTGCAACGGAAGTTGGAAATGACGGGGTAGGGCGAAGAGCGGCGACACAAGTTATCGCACAGTCATGTGATCTTTCGACTCCACCTCGCCTTGAGGACTCGATCAGGCCTTCGGCTGCGAAGCTCAACCGCCGCAAAACGGCTCAAATTTCCACAGCCAACCTCTTGTATAATTGATCGTGCACCCCAATCGGTCCCACGGCAACGGGCGCAAGCCACAGCAAAGCCGGGGATCAGCACCCCCAAAATTCACTCCAGCGCAACTTTCACCCAATAACCAATTCATTTCCGCGAGGAGTCCATGGCAGCGAAATATGTTTTCGTGACCGGCGGTGTTGTGTCTTCACTGGGCAAGGGACTGGCGGCGGCTTCGATCGGCTGCCTGCTGGAGAGCCGCGGCCTCAAGGTCAACCTGATGAAGTTTGATCCGTACCTCAATGTCGATCCCGGCACCATGTCGCCGTTCCAGCACGGCGAGGTCTTTGTGACCGACGACGGCGCCGAAACCGACCTGGACCTGGGCCACTACGAACGCTTCACCCACGCCAAACTCTC
>DASTPO010000471.1:0-8616 GCA_035762225.1 Candidatus Angelobacter sp. | reverse complement strand
CGGATTTTTGACGTCAGCCCAGCAGTCCATCGGTCCGCCGGGCACTCCTTCAAAAACCATGATTTCGCAATCGCCCGTGGTAGTGAGCGCGGGAAAGCTGACAAATTCACCAACGTTGGGAGCAAAGTTGAACGATACCTGCTGGCTTGGCAGGGGCTCTACCCCTCTTACATATGTAAGAGCCAATACTCTCTGTGGCCTGTCGAACGGGGACCGGCTGGCATCCCGTTCGAACAGCCCATCCATGGCGTCTTTGCCACTGGCAACAATCACCAGCTCATTGCCACGTGCGATGATTTCGAGGTCGTCTATCTTGATCGATTTGATGTGCAGCTCTCCACCGCGCTTTTGAAACTCGTCCATCCAGCGCGGGAGCTTGAGTCTTTGATCCACCGACTGGGCAAAGCCATCGAGGCGTGAGCTCCAGTCACTGGTCTTGCTTCCAACCGAGTCCAACACCGTAAATCCGATGCCTTCAACCTTAGGACACTCCTTCTCCCAAAGGTTCAAGGCCAGGCTTTGCTCGGCCTCGAGAGCTGAGTGGAAAAGGCACTGGCTGGACATGACACCGCCGCTGTAGATCGACTGCGCGTCGCGATCCGAGTAGATTGAGACACGATAGCCCGCGCCCAGCAGCCCGATGCCGAGTTGCAGGCCTGACTGGCCGGCTCCGATGATCGCTACTCGCTTCATGAGTGCCTGGTCAACTCTATCAAAAGAATGCGCGAAGAACCCGTCCCGAACGCCCACGTGCGGCATTTTGAGACGTGTGACTTCAGGCGAGATAGCTTGCTATAAAGTTTTTGGGGAGTGACGAAGTCAATAAAGTCGGTCGATCTAGCGATCGTAAATGTCAGCAAACAGCTTCAACCGACGCTGGTCTGCTTCGCGAAGACCGTCTGAGCCGAGCCTCCACGTCCAGTTGCCGCCTAACGTGCCGGGAGTATTCATGCGCGCCTCACTTCCCAGTCCCAGAACATCCTGCATGGGAAACAGTACTGTGTCGGCAACAGACTTCATGACCTCGCGGATAAAAATCCAATTCACTTCGCGATCGAGCTCATCCGCGGTAACACCAAAATAGTTCTGCGCGTCAGCATATTCCTTTTTCACGTCTGCCTGGGTGCGCGTGCTCTGGGCCACACCGGAACGCCACCATCCGAACATGGTGTCATTGTCGTGGCCGCCGGTATAAGCAACGAGTTGGCGGACATAGTTATGTGGACGGAACGTTGGCGCCTGCGGGTCCGTGCTGAAAGCAAATTGCAGAATCGCCATGCCGGGATAAGCAAAATGCTGGCGGATCGCTTCCACCTCAGGTGTAATGACCCCAAGATTCTCGGCAACAATCGGCAAAGGGCCCAACGCATCTGTGAGCGCCTGAAACAGTTCGGCTCCCGGGCCTTTGGCCCATTTGCCGTTCATCGCCGTTGGATCGCCTGCGGGAATTTCCCAGAAAGCCTCAAACCCGCGGAAATGATCCAGGCGAACCATATTGAACATCTGTAACGAAGCCCTGAGCCGTTCAATCCACCAGCGGTAGCCGGAAGTTTTCATAGCATCCCAGCGGTAAATCGGATTACCCCATAGCTGGCCGGTAGCGCTGAAATAATCCGGCGGAACGCCTGCGACTTTGAGGGGCCGCCCGTGGGCGTCCAGGCAGAACATTTCCCGGTTGGCCCAGACGTCCGCGCTGTCATGCGCGGCATAAATGGGAATGTCACCCATAATCCGAATTCCCTGTTGAGCGCACTGTTCGCGAATTGCCTGCCATTGGCGAAAGAATTCAAATTGCCAAAACTTGTAAGTGGCGATTTCTGCTGAGAGCCTCTCTCGCCAACCTTTGATCGCGGACGGTTGTCGCGCCGCGAGATCGGGATCCCACCCCGTCCACACCCTGCCCCCATGAGCGTCTTTTGCCGCCATGAAAAGCGCGTAATCATCCAGCCAGTCACGGTGTCGTCGCACAAATTCATCAAATTGATTCTTCTGAGCAGCCGACGCGGAACGAACAAACCTGGACGCTGCTTTTCGCAGCAGCGTGAATTTCCACGGAATAAGCGAACTGAAATCAACTCGATTGGACGGAAAGGCGGGCGCAGCGCTTAATTCATTTCCTGCAAGCCAGCCCTCGGCCGCCAGAATTTCCAGGCTGATGAGAAGAGGGTTTCCGGCGAAAGCCGAGAGCGACTGATAAGGAGAATCGCCGTAGCCGGTAGGATTCAGCGGCAAAACCTGCCAGATTTTTATCCCGGCGCCATGGAGAAAAGAAACAAAGCGAAAAGCCTCCGGCCCAAGCTCCCCAACCCCGTATGCTCCCGGCAGCGACGTGGGATGAAGAAGTATCCCGGCTGAGCGTGGAAATTTCATTGCAGTTGTTCCAGCAGTCCATGCAACGGAATTCTGATCCAATCTGGCCGATGCTCAATCTCATATTCGACTTCTATGAGACCTTTTTCCAGAGTGTAGGCGTCGAGCAGGGCCTTGATCTCGGCGTGTGTTTTCGGAAGGCAGCTTGCCGCGCCCGCGGTCTCAATGTAGCCGCGCAGGAACAGCGCGCTCACCCACTGGTACCAGGCCTTGGCCCAGCGTTCCAAACGCCAATCGACTTCCGTTGTGCTCACAATTCCAGGCACGTGATTGAACAGCACAGCATGCGACACATAATGAAGCGAGCGAACCATGCTCGCCACATCTTTGAAAGGCGAGCGCTTGATCCGTCTCTCGCTCATGGGCCGCGTATAGTCGCCGTCAAAGTTAGCGATCATAAAATCGCTGCCCGTGTACAGCACGTTGCCAAGATGGTAGTCGCCGTGGTGACGGGTGCGCATCCCGGAGATCCGAGTGTCGCGCAACGCAGTAAATCGCTCTTGCAGGCGTGCCTGTTGTTCCAAGACGGTTCGCGCTTCATCCTGCGCGGCCCCCGACAATCGATCAAGATACTGGCGCAATGTGTCCAGCGATTTGTTCATCTGGGCGACCAGCCCGTGATAAAGGCCGTGGCGGTAAAACTCGGTGAAAGGCTCCGGAGCAAAGTCCGGAATCTCAGTGTTGCTGCTGAGCGCGATGTGCAGGTCCGCCGTGCATCGCCCCAGTTGAATAGCGGTTTCAGCGTAACCGCCGAGCAAATCGTTCATTACCGGCGGTACAGGCTGAGCGGACAACGCCAGGGGCGGGCCCGAGGCCAAAGTTTTTAATCTTGGGTCTTCTTCCCCGATTGCCAGCGCCCGTTCAAAGAAGAGTCCAAGATGGTCCAGAGTATAGGTCCATCCATCGACTGCGTTGCGCACGTGCGCGGTCAGTGTCCCCAGCGTCGTAACTTCTTCCGTCTCGTCCTGGGGAACTCGATATTCAATGGCTCCAAGCGTGCGCGCCGCATAGGCAAAGTTGGTTTTGTTGGTTAGAAATTCACCTATCTCCCGATCAGGATTTGGGCCTGATTCCACTTCTCGGTACACAGCGAGCACAAAATCCTCGCCCAGCGAGACCACGATCTTATGCAGATCCTGGGTTTGCGGTATCGGTTCCAGGGTTGTGCGTACGCGTCCCCAGGCTTCACGGAAAGCCCGCGTGTGGGTGCCGACAATATCTCCGTTCTCCCCTTTGATTCGGCGGCGGCGCAACATGGCTTTCAGAAGAGCATCGCTGAACTGGCGGTCAAAAACAGCGCCATAGAGTATTGATTGCGGATCCGGCATGCCTTGCAACTTCGCCAGAACCGTGTGCGGATTGTCCCGCAGGATCGCTTCAGCCTGCTCGCCGGTGGCAAGGGACAGAGGTACCGTAATCATGTCAGGTTCGCCATCGCTATATTCAATGCCAACCAGCAGTATGTAGGCACGCGTCTCCGGCAACGAGATCACGTCAGCAACCCTGACTTGCCTGATAGTGCGATGTTTGCTCGCGAACCAGGGGCGTGCGCTCAGGATTCCCGGCAGCAAACGGGCGATCGTTAGTCGCGTCGCGGTGTTGAATATCTCTTTCGCATCTACCTGAAGCAAAGGTATGTCCACGGCTCGGGCTGCCACCGAAAATGCTTCCTGGTTTTGCTCGCGAGGCTGCAAATGGAACCATTGGAAAGCATGCGGCCCGAGCGACAGCAAATAGGGTTGTTCTGTGATCGCGGGAAAGCGGTTGCGGCCAAAAACCTCCACCGGCACAGCGTCGCGATGGCGCGAGAGATCCAGTTCAACGCACTGGGTAAAGCGCGAGAGATTCGCAACCACCAGGATTTTCTCATCCTGGTACTCACGCACAAACGCCAGCACCTTGCGGTTCACTGGAAAAAGGATTTCCATCTTGCCCCGCCCGAAAGCGGGATGCTGCTTGCGCTGGGCAATCATGCGCTTCGTCCACCACAGCAATGAATGCGAATTGTTGCTCTGGGTCTCCACGTTCAGCGCTTCGTAGTGATATTCCGGGTCGATATTTACGGGCAAATAGAGCTTTTGCGGGTTAGCGCGGGAAAATCCCGCATTGCGGTCCGGGCTCCATTGCATCGGCGTACGTACGCCGTTGCGGTCGCCGAGATAGATGTTATCGCCCATGCCGATTTCATCTCCGTAGTAGAGCACCGGGGTGCCGGGCAGCGAGAGCAGCAGAGCATTCATCAATTCGATGCGACGACGATCATTTTCGAGTAAAGGCGCAAGACGCCGCCGAATGCCCAGGTTGATGCGCATTCCGCGGTCGTGAGCATAGGTACGATACATATAATCGCGCTCTTCATCGGTGACCATCTCCAGTGTCAATTCGTCATGATTGCGCAGAAACATGGCCCACTGGCAGTTCTCCGGAATCGCTGGAGTGAGGCGGAGAATTTCCGTGATCGGATGGCGATCTTCCATGCGCAAACCCATGAAGAGCCGGGGCATGATGGGGAAATGAAACGCCATATGACATTCGTCCCCATTGCCGAAGTACGCCACCGCGTCTTCAGGCCACTGGTTGGCTTCAGCCAGCAGCATGCGCCCGGAATACTTTTCATCCACATGCTTCCGCAGTTCCTTTAACGCCGTGTGGGTTTCCGGCAGGTTCTCGCAGTTTGTCCCCTCGCGCTCGAACAGGTAGGGCACGGCGTCAAGCCGTAGGCCGTCCACTCCCAGGTCAAACCAGAAATCCATGGCGGCGAACATCTCCTTGCGCACCTCAGGATTTTCCCAGTTCAGGTCGGGCTGGTGGGAGTAGAAGCGGTGCCAGAAGTATGCCTTGGCAACCGGGTCCCAGGTCCAATTTGAGGTTTCAAAGTCCTTAAAGATGATGCGCGCGTCATGATATTTCTCCTGCGTGTCACTCCAGACGTAAAAATCCCGCCAACGGCTGCCAGCCGGCGCACGCCGGGATTGCTGAAACCATAAATGCTGGTCAGAGGTGTGATTGAGCACGAGTTCGGTAATTACTTTCAGCCCACGCCGCTTCGCTTCGCGCATGAAGCGATGAAAGTCTTTCAGCGAGCCATACGAGGGGTGCACATCGGTGTAGTCGGAGATGTCATATCCGTCGTCTTTCAGCGGCGACGGGCAGAATGGCAGCAGCCAGATCGCCGTTACACCCAGATCCTCCAGGTACGGTAATTTCTGAGTCAGGCCGCCAAAGTCACCAATCCCGTCGGTGACACTGTCAAAAAAGGCCCGGACATGGACCTCGTAAATGATTGCGTCTTTGTACCAATCCTGCATGCGGTCGTGAACTGAATAGGACTGTTAAATTGTAGCGGGAGTTGGCTGGTGACGATAGCAAACCACTTCTGTCCTGAAGGATAGTGGCAGAATGACCATGCAAAGCCACATCCATCTCTTGAAATGCGGCAAAGCCGGCGATCTTCCGCCGGCTTTGCACTTTGTCCACTCAAACATCGGACATTGATTGGCGTCTGCCCGAAAATGCAACCGCTTTACTAGTACGCGCGGAAACGATCCCCTTCCACAATCTGAGTCCGAATCCCATCGAGCACCGCGGGAATAGCCGGATGCGATACCCCGCGAACCACGAAGACGACGACGGCGGGCTCGGCAGCATTGTCGTGGCTATGGCCCACGCCCACTCCCTGAATTCCCGTCTGGGACATCAGGTCCGCGACATGCGCCTCTTTCACCGCCATGGCCCGATCCACGTCTTTTTGTGCCAGCAATGCTGTGGGTAGATCCGCTATCGGAGCCTCCACGATGACTTTGGTTCGCACGCCGTCAAGTACAGCCGGAATCGACGCCTGCGTGGCGCCAGAGACATGAATCACCAGAGCGCCTTCGCTGGGCGAATCCTCGCTGGCTCCCACCGTAACGGAAGTAATAGCAGGATCACGCATCAGCAACAACTCGTGAGCCTGCAGGACCCCGGCTACGCGTAGGCGCTCCTCCGTGTTGAGTCTGGCGGCTGCCTGGCTCAAGGCTCCGAACTGGGATGTTGCCGGGTTCGTCGCCGTAGGTTGGCAACTGACAAGGTGGTCAGCACCTCCCACAATCGACGCGCCGATTGGCGGATTGCGTGTGGGAACAGAAAACTCCGACAACACATCCTGAATGGGATTCGCGATGGTGCCCGCGGGACTCCCGGCAAACAAGAGCGCCACCGGACGCGCATTGTCGGTGGTGACAATCAGCGAGCCTGAATCTCCAGGAGCGCTGAAGCTGCCGCCGCTGACAACCACCTGACCAACAAAGTTTGCGGTAAACGCCTTCGGACCGCCGCAGAACGAATCGTAATCCACACTCACTGACGTGCTGATGCTGCTGATGGTAGAACAGGTTAGACCCGTGGTTCTGCCGCTCTTGGCCACGCTGAGGCCAGGAGCAGCCGTCGCCAAAGTGGCTGATGGAGGCGCGTCAGCAATGCTTGAGGGACCTGCGGGGCCAAGTTCGAGAATGGCCCCGGTTGCATCAACCGCTCCTGGCGAAATCTGTGCCAAAGCGGCATCGACATTACTGGGGGCGACCCCGTTGCTTGCCAGTGTTGGAACAATGGTGGACTGCAGCTGAAGATTTCCTACCAGACTGGTTGCTGCAAAACAGGCCGGGGCCCCCGGCTGGTTGATGGCTTCTCCGGGGAGACCCAAGCTTGATCTGGCAAGTACGTGATTGTTGCTCAATATATATAGAAGACCGCCGCGGCTCACCAGGCTCCCCAGCGTTCCGGTGCAGCAGGCGGTAGAGGTTGTGTCTTGTTGATTTCCTCCTGAAGTCCCCAATTTTATCGGCAAGGCTTGCGCCGCCGCGTTGGCATTTGGATAGACAACGAGAACCGAGGCGCTCGCCGCTATTGATGAGTTGGCTTGTGAGGTAGCCGTCACGGCAAAATTATTGGTCGCAGGAAAGACCGCCGGCGGTGTGTAAACGCCGCTCGTGGTGATAGTGCCGATGGTGGCATTGCCACCCGCGATTCCGTTTACGCTCCAATTCACGGGCGTCCCGGAGCCGGTGGCGCTAAAAACTTGCGCACTCCCCAAGACAACGTTTGCTGCTCGCGGCGAGACTGCAAGGCTGGCCGGAGCGGGCGTCGGCGTTGGGGTGGGACTCGGGGCCGGAGTCGGAGTGGGTTGCGATCCTAGTAGAGAGCTCTGGGAAAGCGCTCCTCCGCCGCAAGCGACCATGCTGCTGAGCAGAATGATAGCAAGCGTGAAAACAAACAATTGTTGAGAAACTGATTTGGACGTTGGGCCAGACGCAATGCGCTGTCGGGTCCAGGTATGCTGCATGACCTTCATGACTTCTGTCCTTCTCCCGGAAGTCATATCTGGGTTAGTGGGTAAGCTTCAGGCAGGCGAATCGTCAGCCGCGTCAGTGCGCAGCCATACCTCTACGAAATCAGCTCAATATGTATTGAGAGCGAATGATTGAAATCGCGTGCCGGCGCGGAATGGAATGTGAGGAAAACCTTTCTTCCGCAAAAAAGAGGGGTCTATTCTTTATTCAACTGCCCGATTCAGGGGTGCCAGTTTAGTACAGGAGAGGTGTGGAAACGCAAGCAAATTAAAATTTTTAATCTCAGGAGGCGGATGCGACCGTGAATGTTCCTTCATTGTTAAAAACCTTAACCATCATTGACCTGGCCGATAAAACATCAGGCGGGATGCGATCTACTAACGTTTGTGTTTTCTTTGGCTTGAGAGATACGCAGGCCGATCAGGTGCACACCGAGAGAAAAAAGTTTGCATTCGATTAGCTGACCATCTTAAAGTGCATTGACCCTGAAACTGGGTAGGGATCTGTGCTGGACCAAGTGCGCAACTGAAACACAAAAAAGAGCGCTCCTGGTCCGAAAATGACGACTTTCAGTTTGTTTAGCCCAATCGGGCACACCTCGCGCAACTAGGTCGTACATGCAGTCCTCACCGTTCCGGGTGATGGTCGGAAATCGACCTTATTAAAGATTCAATCCTGCACAATTGCTCATCTTTCGCCGTGAGTGGAGTTGTCTGCGGCGGGATACATGTAAGCAAGCAGGATGGTGACCGCAAATCGCGGTCCGGAATAAGCGACGCGAGGTGGCGACATTCATGAAGCGTTCTTCTTGCAGCACCGGGCGAATCCTGGTGGTCAGCGATCAACCGGAAGCTCTCGCATGTACGAAAAAACTTCTGGAGGGCGCGAACTATCGCGTCGAGACGGCATCCGACTGCGC
>DASTPO010000470.1:0-5224 GCA_035762225.1 Candidatus Angelobacter sp. | reverse complement strand
GCGGAAACAACTGATCCACGGCGTCACTGGACGGCCTCAGTGATGGAGCGCCGCTGCGGCCAGGAGGCCCCGTTCTTCACCCACGTGAACATTCGCGCAGCCGGAACTGATGAACAGACAGGATTCTTCTCTGGTCTGGCGACGGAGGGCGAGGTCTTTGTGGTGGAGGAGGACGCAATTTCTGCTGCGGTCAGCCTTGATTGGAGCGATGCCAACACTCTCGACGTCCGGTGCGACGGCTGCACACGAAGCTTCCTGCGAAAGCATGACGACCACTGGGGCGCCTTGACGATTAGATACAGCTTGCCATCCCGTTGATCGTGAATGCTTCTGAGCCAGAATCACGCCGCGTTATTCGCGGCGGCACGCTCATACCCGCCTGGAGCTAGCGACTGCCGCTGCGGCTGGCGCCGGAATGCTCTTGCACCCAGCTTCCGAGCTCGGTTTGCAATCGACCCCGGCTCTTGATGCAGGCGTCGGTGTCTTCGAAAGCCTGCTTCAGCGTCCGTTCCGCGGAGGGAACTTTATGCTCGCTGAAGAAAGTCTGCACATCATCCCGCATATCAGCGGAGCAAAAGTGCCGGGTGGCGCCCACAATGTCCGGACCGCTCGACATGGTGATTTTCTTCTCCACGTCGGCCCAGTGTGCTTTTACCCACTCCCAGGCCACTTTCTGGTCGTCAGTATTGCTGAGCACTCGAGCGATCAATCGGGCAGCATCCTGGTTGCGGACCTGCTCTGAAACGCCTAGTTCCAGAATCCGCTGCACGATCTTGGGATCGCGAAACTCAGACAAAGCTTCTCCGATGTTGTAAAACTGCTCCGGAGCATGCACCTGGCGCATGCCGTTGAGATATTGTTCGAATAGCTCCTCATTGCCAAAGCGGGCCGCCACGCGCAAGACGTCCTTCGCGATGCTGGGATCCACCGAATCCGGATCCTTTACGTATTGCTGAGCTGCGCTGGTGGCGCGCTTGATGGTCTCCGGGTCCTCGCCAATCATTCCGAGGATATGGATCAGGTCGCCCCGCAAAGTATGGGTATCGGCATTTTCGTTCGCCGCCGGCGCCCAGCCAATCCTGGTCATCATCGGCTGGTAATTCTCCCGCACCCAGGCGCGAAAGCGGCTGGCCTCAGGCCCGGAGAGCAGGTAGTGATTGATGTAGTCCAGTTCGGTCGAATAGCTTTCCACCACCGAACGCTCGCCATCCTGGTTCAAAGCCGAAACCAGATCGAGGAACGTAGACATGGTGGCCTGGCCGGCGCCCAGCAGCGCAGCCTGATCGCGCACCAGGGAAATCCTTTCCGCAGTGGTTAATTCCGTGGTGGCGATGGCAGTCAGCTTTTGCAGATCGGCCTTATCATACTGCGTGCGATAGTATCCCGCCGCATTCCCGTTGATGAAAACCCAGGGCGCGCAGCCTGCCACGGGAAGCGTTTGCGTCTTCTGGCTCAATATCTGGCAGAAAGGCTTCGCTCCGCCCGATTTCAGGCAAACGGGCACCATCCACAATTGGTCTTTGGTGGCCGCGGCTGTGGGATCGGCCCAAAAGCGGTTCTGTGTCACGGTGACCTGCGTCAACGGTGGCGGCTTGGTTTCCCTTCTGCGGGAGCGCTTTGATCTTCTAGCCGGCGCGGGCGCAGCCGGAGGATTGGCGCACGTTGCCTTGACCGTGATCACGGGCTCGCCCGCCTGGTCCACGAACGTCGGCATGATCTTATCCACCGGACGGCCTGAGGCTGCCATCAAGGCATTCCAAAAATCTTCCGCGGAAGCATTGCCGTAGGTGTAACGGCGCAGATAGACATTTACCCCGCGGCGAAACACCTCAGGGCTGACATAAGACTCCACCATGCGCAGCACCGCTCCGGCTTTCTCGTACGATATCTGATCAAAAAGAGCATTGATTTCTTCCGGAGTATTTGCCTTGGCGCGGATCGGATGAGTGTTCACCAGCGCGTCGAGCGTGAGCGCGGTGTTGGTCTCATTGACGGCGTCCAGCGCCGCATTCCATTCAGGATGCAGGGCCTGTGATGGCTTCAGCGCCATCCAGGTGGCAAAGCCTTCATTGAGCCAGATGTTGTCCCACCATTTCATGGTTACCAGATCGCCGAACCACTGGTGGGCCATTTCATGCGCCAGTACTTCAAACACCGCCTGGTGCGAATCGACGGAAGAGTTCTGATCGTCGATAAACAGATCCGATTCGCGGTAAAAAATCGCCCCGGTGTTCTCCATTGCCCCGGCTTCAAAATCGGGAGCGCCCACAATATCGAGCTTTCCAAACGGATAGGGTATGCCGTAATACTGGTTGTAAAACTTCAGGATCTCGCCGGCATAGCGTAGCGCCGCGGTGCCTAATGGTTTTTTGTCGGGAGTTCCACAGACGCGTATGGGAACGCCTTCCGCAGTAGCCTCGCTACAGGCGAAATCGCCCACCGCCATCGCCACCAGGTAGGTCGACATCTTTGCCGATGTCGAGAATTGGAGCGTGTGCTTTCCATCTCCGGGACCGGGCGTGTCGGAAATGATCCGCCCGTTGGAGATTGCGGTGTCAGCTTTATCCACGATCAACGTGATATCAAACTTGGCTTTCATCGCCGGTTCGTCGAAGCTGGGGAAAGCGCGACGAGCGTCAGTGGATTCAAATTGCGTGACACCGTAATTGCGCTCTTTGGTGCGCGCCAGATAGAAGCCGCGGAGCTTGTCATTGAGTATCCCGGTAAACTTGATGTGGATCGTCGCCGGGCCCGGTTGCAGATCATTGCCAACGGTGAGCGTTGCCTGTTCTTTCTCCGGCGCAAAGGTCCACTTCGCCGGTTGCGCGTTCGACTCCTGGGTGACGGTCGCTTCCTGAAACTCCAGCTCGATGGCGTTCAGCGTGATTGCGCTTGTGGCCTGGTTGATCTCGACGTCGATGGTCTCTTCGCCCGCGAACACCGCTTTTTGCAGGTCTGGTGTGAACGTCAGGCTGTAATGTTGGGGCGTTACGCCATAAGGCAGGCGCTGGGCCTGGGCAAGAAGCGGCAGGAACAGCAGCGTGATCCAGGCCGATTTTTTCAACAAAGACATTTTGCTCCTTATACCAGCGGATAGGACATCACATCTGTTTTTGCGCCGCGGCTTTGCACGGATGCCGGGTGATGGACGGCACTCTTCCGTGCTTGACTACCGTAGCGCACAGGCTTGGCCCATAGGCTTTTCCGTCCCAGTCATAGACCGTGGTTTCCATTTTTGTGTCGGTAACGTCAAACTGGCCGGTGATGGACGGCATACCCTTTTTGACGATCTTCATGGCGTGCAGTGAGGTGTATCTTTCTTTCAGCGCCAGACTGTATCCCTGACTGGTGTGCAGGTAAACCAGTGTGTCGCAATTCGTTCCCTGGCAATGGCATGGACTCTGAACCTTTACGATTGTGGCCGCCTCGTGGCCGCCAGAGAGAATGGGAAGGGTCGTCAAGGTAGGTACGTCGCCGGCATCCGCCGGAGTAGAGCATGCAGCATCGCGCAGCGCCGCCTCTTTCAACTCCGGAGCCAGCGTGTCCGCCTGTATTGCCATCAGCCTGGTTCCACTCAGGCCGCTGATTCCAATCACTGCAAAAAACCACAGAATGATTCCGTATTTATTCATGTCGTGACGAATGGTCCCTGAAAAATGGCACTATTTATCGCTATTAGGGGAAGATACCACAAGGAAGAGCGTTGAACCGTTGTTCAAGCAGGTCCGGGGCGTGGGCGCACGGCGGGAGAGGCACGCCTAACTCACCCTGCGGGCCCACTACAATCGCCGTGTCTTTGAAGTCGGCTTGCGAAAGCGCGCGCAGGACCGGCAGGATCTTCATCTCCGGGTCCATCTTCGGGCCTCCCGGCTTTTCCTGTTTTA
The DNA here is from genome assembly GCA_035762225.1 of Candidatus Angelobacter sp. Taxonomy (GTDB): domain Bacteria; phylum Acidobacteriota; class Terriglobia; order Terriglobales; family Acidobacteriaceae; genus Angelobacter. The sequence continues at coordinate 1,340 of DASTPO010000470.1, read as the reverse complement.
CCGGATAGGCATGGCCGCCGCGAAACATTCCATCCGGCCCAAGGTGGGCCTCAAGAATAAGAGACAAACCATTTTCAGCGCTTAGATTGAATGGCCCGTAGGTTGCGAAGTTTCCCAGAGAGTATGCGATCAGTTTGCCCTGATATATTTCCATGGCTCGAACCACGTGCGGGCCGGAGCCGAGCACCAGGTCGGCACCCGCATCGACCGCGGCGTGAGTAAAGCGGCGCAGGTCGCCGCGGTCTTCACCCAGAAACATATCGTCGCCCTCCAGCACATGCTGGTGGGTCGCACCCTCGGCGCCGCCATGAAATCCGACAATTACCAGATCTGCTTCCGCCTTCAGCGACCGGATTGCCTGCAGCGAGGCATCCAGATCAAGAAGGTTATTGGCGCCGGGATAGGTGGCGAAGGCAATGATTCCAACCTTCTTGCCCTTCACGGTCAGCCGGGCGATGTCGCCGATCTCACCGGTGTGCGCTATCTGCATGGCGTCCAGCACCTGGCGCGAACTGGCGCGGCCTTCCAGCCCAAAATCCATGGCGTGATTGTTGGCCAGCCCCATCGCGGTGAATCCCGCTTCTTTCAAATACTTGCCATAACGCGTGGGGACGCGGAAGGCAAAACAGGTTCCTAGCTTCTTGCCGCGACACTTGGCTGAATCGCCGCCATCGATGATGGGCCCTTCAAGGTTGCCGTAAACTATGTCGCCTCGTTTAAGAAACGGTGTGACTTCCGCGAGCAGATCAGCGCCGTCATTGGGCGGGAGAGTGGACTCATCGGGAAACGTGGTTCCCAGCATTACGTCGCCGACCGCAGTCACAACGATTTCCTCCAGGCCGGCAGAAGGATGCGAGGGCGTATCGACGTTCGATGGCGATGAGGCTGGAGAGGGCGCGGGCGGTGGCACGGGGGATTGAGATGAAGCCGGAGCGGGCGGTGCCGTAGCAGGTTGCTGCGCCTGGGCTGGAGTTGCAGCCGGCGGAGTGCTTTGTGGCTGCTGCGCTAACGCGCCTGCATTCCAGCAAAGCGCTACCAGTGCTGAGCAGACAACACGAGCCAGGACACGGTCAATCTTAAGCGGCTTTGCGGGCCTCTGAAGCCACCGGCGAAACCGCAGCGAGCGAGCTCCGGAAAAACTAGAGCGACCTTCTTGCTCGGTGCCGTTGCAGGGATTTATCACGAACGCGCATCCGCATTTGTTTTCGCGCGCGCTGTATCCATTAAAGGTTTGCTATTCATGGGGTCCTCAGCAGCGCGTTCAGCCGTTACCCTTTCCCACGACCTGCCCCGCTATCACCATTTCAGCACAGCGGTCCCAGGCAAACCAATAAGCAATT
>DASTPO010000469.1:0-10555 GCA_035762225.1 Candidatus Angelobacter sp. | reverse complement strand
GTGACACTGGAGCAGGCGCGCTCTGAGATGACGACCATCGCCAAACGGCTGGAAATGCAATATCCCGAATTCGACACCGGCACGACGGCCCTGGTGAACTCCATGCAGGCGCAGCTGGTGCAAAATATCCGGCCGGCGCTGCTGATGATTCTCGGCGCGGTTGGCTTCGTGCTGCTGATTGCTTGCACCAACGTCGCCAACCTCCTGCTGGCTCGCGCTACCGCAAGAAAGCGTGAGATTGCGGTGAGGACTGCGATTGGCGCCAGCCGCTGGCGGGTCGTGCGCCTGGTGCTGACGGAGAGCGTTGTGTTATCGATAATAGGCGCCGCCCTGGGGCTGCTGCTGGCGCGCGCTGCGGTGCCGCCTCTCTTACTGCTGGGAGCGACCAGCCTGCCGGCTAACGCGGGCGTGGGAATGGATTCAACGGTTCTTTTGTTTACCACAGTGCTGGCTGTGCTTTGCGGCATGCTGTTTGGCCTGGCGCCGGCATTGCACATGGCAGGCCTTGATCTGCGATCGGCGCTCAATGAGACCGACCGTGGCGCCGTGGGCAGCGGCGTTTTAAAGTTGCGCGGGGTACTGGTGGTGAGCGAGGTGGCCCTGGCTATGCTGCTGTTAGTGGGGGCCGGATTGCTCATTCGCAGCTTTGACCGGCTATCAAGAGTGGAAGCCGGTTTCAGCGTAGACCATATCCTGATTGCCGACCTGCCAGTTTCGCCGGCGGCCCATCCCAACAAGGAAGAGCGTGATAACTATTTTGACCGGATCATCGAGCGCATTGCCGCTCTGCCCGGTGTTCGCTCCGCGGGCGCGGCTACGTTCCTGCCGGTCAGCGGCGCGGGCTCCATCATCCACTTCAATATTCAGGACCGTCCGCCCAAGAGCCCGCATGAATACGTGATGGCGAATTATCGCGTGGTCAGCCGGGACTATCTGAAGACGCTGGGAATCCCGCTGGTGAACGGCCGCCTGATGGCCGACGCGGACCGCGAGAACACGCCCGCCGTGGTGGTGATCAACGCCACCATGGCCAAGACTTTTTTCCCCAATGAGAGTCCTCTGGGCAAACATATTCAACTGGGCGCCACTCCAGACAAAGACACGCCATGGATGGAGATCATTGGCGTGGTGGGCGATGTAAAGCAGTCCCTGGCCAGCGAAGCTCCCACTGAGATGTACGTTCCATTACGCCAGAGCCTCAAGGACTTACCGGTGTTCGGCGTGTCGCTGGTGCTGCGCACGTCGGGCGATCCCCGGACGCTCTCCAACTCGCTGACCGGCGCTGTGCATGAGATTGACCGCAACCAGCCGCTGGTCCGGCTCCGCACCATGGAAGAGAACGTCTCTTCTTCAGTATCACAGCCGCGTTTCCGCACCGTGTTGCTGGCGATTCTTGCCGGTATTGCGTTGCTGATTGCCGCGGTAGGCATTTATGGCGTGATGGCATTCTCGGTCGGCCAGCGCACGCGCGAGATCGGCACCCGCATGGCCCTTGGTTCTACTCCGGGACAGATCTTTAAACTGGTCATCGGCAATGGTCTGCGGCTGACGCTGCTTGGCGTGCTGATTGGGCTGGCGGCAGGGATCGGCTTCGCCAAACTGCTTTCGAGCTTCCTGTTTCAGGTGGGCCTGATGGAGCCGCTGACGATTATTGCCGTATCGACATTGCTGATCGGGGTGGCCCTGATCGCCTGTTACATTCCGGCCTGGCGCGCAACGCGTGTTGATCCCACGGTGGCCCTGCGGTACGAGTAAGCCATGCGCAAGAGAAAGTGGTACTCCGTCCGGAGTTTTGCCGGCTTCTGGCTCGTGGCTTTCTCAGCCATGAGCCTGCTCACCTGCGGCAAAAGCAACCCAGAAGAACCTGCTGACCGGCCGCGGCTGACTGCGAACGTGAAGATGGTGGATGTGCATTTTCACTCTACGGCGCTCAACCGCGATATGCCGTATCGCGCGGTGCTGCCGGCAAAAATTGCAGCCGGGCAAAAGCTGCCGGTTGTGTACCTGCTGCATGGCGGCGGTGGCGGCCATTTTCAGGATTGGACGAATCTTTCCGATGTGGCGCGCTACGCCGAGCGTGGATTGATCCTGGTGATGCCGGAAGCCGGCGAATCCTATTACACAAATTCCTATGCCCATCCGCAGGACCGTTACGAAGATTACATCGTTCACGATGTAATCGCAGACGTTGAGCACAGATTCCCAGTTGCGGCGGAGCGCAGCCACCGTGCGATTGCCGGGATTTCGATGGGCGGATTCGGAGCCGTGGTGCTCGCCCTGAAGCATCCTGATCTTTTCATTTTTGCCGGAGGGCTCAGTTCCGCCATTGACGTTACATTCCGGCCGTTCTCCATGAAACGGATCGGCCAGTGGCGTGAGTACCGCTCGATTTTTGGTCCGTGGGGGAGCCCGAGCCGGCGAGCCAGCGATCCGTTTGTGCTGGCGCGTTCGGATGATTCCGGCAACGCTCCTTTTATCTTCCTTGCGTGTGGCGAACAAGAAGGGCTTCTAGCTGCGAACCGGCGATTTGCATCGCTGCTGCGCGAGCGCAATTTTTCTTACGAGTTTCACACCGGGGCAGGAGGCCATGACTGGGACCAGTGGAACCGCAGGCTACCCGACCTTTTCGAAAGCCTGATGAAGCGGTTTGGGAATTAAATGTCGCTGCATCTCGTCCCTTGCCATACCGCCTTCGAAGAGTGTGAAATAAATGATGCCCAGACTGATGACTTAAGCAGGAGCCCGGCATGAATCGCAGACAGTTCATCAAGGACGCTTCAACCACCGTGGGAGCGGCGATGTTTGCTCCCGGATTGCTGCACAGCCTCACCTTTGACGCAGCGCCAGCCACGGCCCACGTGGCCTTTGTGAAGACGACGGACCGCGCGGCGGGAATCAAGCGCGCCGTCAACCTGCTGGGGCTGGAGAAATTTCACGGCAAGGACCTGTTTATCAAGCCGAACTTCAACAGCTCTGATCCCACACCTGGCTCGACCCACGAAGAGACTCTGGCGACGCTGCTGCGCATGCTCAAGGCCATGGGCGCAGGTCCGCTGACGGTGGGCGACCGCAGCGGCATGGGCAATACGCGCGAGGTCATGGGAAAGAAGAGCGTGTTCCAGATGGGCAAGGAGCTGGAGGCAAAAGTCATCGTTTTCGACGAACTCGGTCAGGACGACTGGGAGCTGCTCAAGCCCGCCGACAGCCATTGGGAGCAGGGCTTCGCTCTACCTCGCCCGGTGCGCAAGGCCGGCGGAATCGTACAGACCTGCTGCCTGAAGACGCACCGTTATGGCGGGCACTTCACGCTGTCGCTCAAGAATTCTGTTGGCCTGGCGGCGAAGACGGTCCCGGGAAATTCATATAATTTCATGCGCGAGCTGCATTCTTCGCCGCAGCAGCGGCACATGATCGCGGAGATCAACACCGCTTATAAGCCCGACCTGATTGTGCTGGATGGAATACAGGCTTTCACCAATGGCGGCCCTGATCAGGGCAAGATGGTGCAATCCAACGTTATTCTGGCGGGAACTGACCGAGTGGCCATTGATGCGGTGGGCGTGGCGCTGTTGCGTCATTTCGGAACCACGCCTGAAGTCAGCCAGGGCGCGATCTTTGAGCAGGAGCAGATTGCCCGCGCCGTGCAGTTGAAGATCGGCGTGAGCAGCCCGAAGCAGATTGAACTGGTCACCGACGATCGCGACAGCGCGGAATACGCCAAACAGATCCGCGCCGTGCTGAACGGCGAGGGCGGCAAAGCCTGAGGCGTTCTAGTCCGCCAGCTTGAGCATCAGCTTGCCCGAGTTTTCTCCGCTGAAGAGCTTGAGCAAGGTCTCGGGAAAGGTCTGGAAGCCTTCAACAATGTCTTCCTTCGACTTGATTTTTCCCTGCACCAGCCAGGTGGCCAGTTCGCGTATGCCTTCGCCGTAGCGCGCGGCAAAATCAAACACGACAAAGCCTTCCATGCGCGCGCTGTTGATGAGCAACGAGAGGTAGTTGGCCGGCGCCCTGAGGCCGGTGGTGGAGTTGTATTGCGAGATCGCGCCGCAGATCACTACCCGCGAGTGCTTGACGAGGTGGGCCAGCGCGGCGTCAAGGATCTCTCCACCCACATTGTCAAAGTACACGTTGATGCCCTTCGGGCAATGGCGGCGCAAAGACTCATTAAGTCTTTCCGTTTTGTAGTCGATGCAGGCGTCAAAGCCGAGCTCACGCACCACGTAATCGCATTTCTCCGGGCCGCCGGCGATGCCGACCGCGCGACAGCCTTTGATCCTGGCAATCTGCCCGACCACCATGCCTGTGGCGCCCGCGGCGCCGGACACCACCACGGTATCTCCCGCCACAGGTTTGCCGATCTCCAGCAGGCCGAAGTAAGCGGTGAGGCCGGTGATTCCGAGCGCGCCAAGGTACACCGGCAGAGGGGCAATGTTGGGGTCAACTTTATTGAGACCCTTGCCGTCTGACAGCGCGTACTCCTGCATGCCGAGCATGCCAAAGACGTGATCGCCGGTTTTGAATGAAGGATTTTGTGAGGCGATGACGCGACCCACAGCTCCCGCACGCATGACGTCGCCAATCTTGACCGGCTCGATGTAGGAGCGGCCTTCGTTCATCCAGCCGCGCATGGCGGGGTCGAGCGAAATATAGAGGTTCTTCACCACCACTTGTCCCGGTCCTGGATCTGCGACCGGCTCTTCGGTGTAATTCCAATCGCTGCGCTTGGGCAATCCCACGGGACGAGCGGCAAGGCGGAACTGGTGGTTGATGAGATTCATAGGCAAAGATTGTAAATTAAAAACCGGAATATCAAATTAGGACTAGGAGATCAGCGCCTGCAGACCCGACGAAAGATGCTTTCGTGCGCCGGCATCGATTTGCGCGGGATCGTCGCCGTTGAAAATTCCCATTGCCTGCAGCCAGGCGAGGAACTCAGGCGCGGGGCGCAACTTGAAGAGACGGCGCATCGCCAGCGCGTCATGGAAGCTGGTGGACTGATAGTTCAGCATCACGTCGTCCGCGCAGGGCACGCCCATGAAATAGTTGCAACCGGCAGCGGTGAGCAGCAGCATGAGGTTGTCGGCTGAATTCTGATCAGCGGCCGCGTGGTTGGTGTAACAGACGTCACACCCCATCGGCAATCCCAGCAGCTTGCCCATGAAGTGGTCTTCCAATCCCGCGCGAATGATCTGCCGCTCGTCGTAAAGATATTCCGGGCCGATGAAGCCCACCACGCTGTTCACCAGGAACGGCTGGAAAACGCGGGCCACGCCATAAGCGCGTGCCTCCAGGGTGAGCTGGTCCACGCCGTGATGCGCGTCGGCGGAAAGCGCGCTGCCCTGGCCGGTCTCAAAGTACATGCAGTTGGCAGCCGGCAATGGCGAATCAGCATGCGCGCCCTGGCTCCCGGTGTTTGCTTCCTTGCGTGAGGCATCGGCCAGCGAGTCTCCCGTGATTATTCCGCGATGCTTGTGGTGTTCCATGACGCGCTCGCGGCCTTCGCGCAGCATATCCAGCGTGATGCCGAAACTTTCATTGGCTTTCTGCGTTCCGGCAACGGATTGAAACAACAGGTCAACGGGAGCACCGCGATCCAGAGCCGCAAGCTGAGTGGAAATGTGCGCCAGACAGCAAGCCTGCGTGGGAATTTTGTAAGCCTCAATCAGCCGATGGAGCGCGTGGAGAATCGCGCTGACGGTCTCCACCGAATCGGTGGCTGGGTTCACACCGATGACGGCGTCACCGCAGCCATAGAGCAGGCCGTCAAAGGCGGCCAGCAGGATTCCGGCGATGTCATCGGCTGGGTGGTTGGGTTGCAGGCGGATTCCCAACACGCCCGGCTCTCCCATGGTGTTGCGGCAGCGCGTGATCACGCGGATTTTTGCCGCGCCCAACACCAGGTCTTTGTTGCTCATCAACTTGGCCACGGCCGCGGCAATTTCCGGCGTGATGGCCCAATGCAGCCGTTGCAGGTCGGCGGCGGTAGTTTCATCGCGCAGGATCAGTTCGCGAAATTCGCCTACCGTCAGGCTGCTGATGGTTTTGAAAGTTTTCTGGTCGTGAGTTTCAAGAATGAGGCGGCTGACGTCGTCTTTGTCGGGCGAGATGAGCGGGTTGGCGACGATCTGGCGCAGAGTAAGCTCGGACAGGGCACGCTTTGCCGCTACTCGCTCCTGTTCTGATCGCGCCGCGATGCCGGCCAGGCGGTCGCCCGATTTCTCTTCATTGGCGCGGGCAAAAAGCGCGCGGAGGTCTTCGACCTGAGCATGTTCGTTCATGTGGACGCTTATTATCCGTCATCGCGCGCTTCAACGCTGAGCGTTCTTCAAGGAAAACCCCCGCAACATCCAGGGATGTCGCGAGGGCGAGACTGCGTGTTTTTGCCGAGGCGTGGATCGCCTAAGCGGCCTTTTTCCGGTCGCGGAGGTCGCGGACATAGTCATGGGCCGCGAAAACGCTTTGCGCCTGCTGTTGCAGCATGCCGCGAATATCAGCCGGCAACTCTTCCTTCAGCCCTTTTTCATAAGCCTGCTTGGCGCGATCTTCTCCCTGCTCCACGCTGTTCAAGACCGATTGATCACCCAGTCCGATTCCGGCCTTGGCTTCAAACCACAGACGGTGCAGAGTCGCGGCAACGCTGCCGGAGGTGTCGGGTTTGTCTCCCAATGTTTCCGCCGCGTGCTTCAGGCTTTTCACAAAGCTCGCACGCACCAGGCTCTCCTGCTGAAAATAAGTCTTCAAATTAGCGTCTTCCACGATCCCGGCCGCGTGGGTATAACCGGTTTCTCCATCCTTGCAGACCTCTATTAATTCGTGCAGGACCTCAAATACCTTATTGTTGTCAGCCATGTCTCTGCTCCTCTCTTGGGTATTTAAGGTATGACGTCCTGTGGAAGCGGCGAGATGCATAGGAATCGAGAACGGCGGGGGTGCACGGGAGATGTGCGCTATTCAGCCGCACAAGAATGCGGAAATGAGCAGACGAAACGCGAAAATTAATTTTTTCTGACTTTATGCGCTTTTGGCTTCTGCCGCTTTGCGGGCTTCAGTGGCGTCATAGCTTTCGCCGTAAATCGAGGGAACTTTGGCGCCCATGGGCCGCAGATAGGTTGAGAGTTGTCCGCGATGGTGAATGGAGTGGCTCAGCGCCAGGCGGAAGAATGCCACAGCCGGACGCTGCAGCATGCCGCGAAAATCGATGGTCCTGGCCAACTGTTCGCCGGAGATGTTTTTGAGCCGTGCAAACACAGTCTGAAACATGTCGCCGTACCAGGCAGCGATATCGGCGGAATTGCGGACTGAGTCGGGCCGGTTGATGGGAGAAAAATTGAACTCGCCATTCAGGATTCCTTCAAAGAAGCGCTTCTCGGCGGCAACAATGTGCCAGGCCAGTTCGAGCGCGGATTTGGCGATCGGCTCCGGACGATAATCGCCCTTGTCGAGCGGAATGGCTTCAATGATCCTGCGCGTTGTTGGCTGCTCGTTCTGCAATGCGTGGAGAAAGATCGTCTGGAAGATGAGGCTGGCCTGCTCTGGCTGTAATGTCGGTGTCATGATCGCCCTCGGCGAGAAAAGATTTTTGCAAGTATACAAAAAAGCGGACGGGAACGCGTTCAGAGCTGGATTTCCATGCCTTCAGAGGCGGCGCGCACTTTAGGATAGTGGTCGCGAGCCTGGGTCACAACAGAATCAATGCATTCGTCGGTGTGATCGGGGTCGTGGTGAAAGAGCACCAGTTCCCTGGCGCCGCTCTCCATCACGACATTCACGGCTTCGCGCCAGTGGCTGTGGCCCCAGCCCTGCTTGCGAGCAGCGTATTCTTCCGGGAGATACTGCGCGTCATAGATCAGAACATCGGCGCCCTGGGCGAGCTTGCGCACGTTTTTGTCAAACACGGGATCGCCGGGTTCGTTGTCAGTGGCATAGACCAGCACCTTGCCGTTGATCTCCAGGCGAAAACCCAGACAGCCCTGAGGATGGTTCAGCCACATGGACTGCACGGAGCCATGGTCAAGCTCAATCTTGCCTTCGTCGATGTTGGAGAAATGCCGTTGCGCCGACATCTCATTCATATTCACGGGAAAATATGGATCTGACATCTGCTCTTCCAGCGCCTGCTGGAGACCACGCGTGCGGCTGGACGAGTGGAACACAAACGAGCTGCGAGGATTGCCGTACAGCGGGCTGAAAAACGGAATGCCCTGAATGTGGTCCCAGTGAAAGTGCGATAGAAAAACATGAGCGGAGACCGGGCTGCCGTTATGCTCCTGAGCCAGCTGCTTGCCCAGGTTGCGGAATCCGGTGCCGCAGTCAAAAACATAGAGATGGCCGTTGACACGCACCTCCACACATGAGGTGTTGCCGCCATAGCGCATATTTTCTGACTGTGGAGTGGGCGTTGAACCGCGAACACCCCAGAATCTGACTAACATTCGCTTGCACCTGTGGCGTCCATTTTTAAATCCATGGAGGCCCTGTAAGTTTTCTCCGTCAATTTCATAGGCGAAACGGCTATTGGCGAAGTACTACTTGTTCTGTAAATTGCACAAAAGTATAGTCCAATTTCGCGGCCTGCTGAACATCTAACCGGCTTACCGCCGTAACCGAATGTGTACTTTTGGCGCGGGGAAAGTACGTGTACGTTCGTTTCATCCGAGGCCCAATTTCCTAAGAATCGATTAAGATAGACCCCCATGCTATTTCCCGAATACAGGGAATTCTCGCGCCTGGCGCAGCAGGCTACGCTGGTTCCGGTAGCCAAGACAGTGGCGGCCGACCTGCGCACTCCGGTTTCAGCGTTCCTGAGCATAGCGGCCGAGGAGCCAAACGCCTTCCTGCTGGAATCGGTGGAGGGCGGGGAGAAAATCGGCAGATACACCTTTCTGGGAGCGCGGCCCTACATGATCTTGCGCGCCCGGGGCCGGCAGATCACCCTGGAAAAGCGCGGCAAGAAGCAGCCGGTCGAGGGCAGCGTATTTAAGGTTGTGGACCAGCTGCTGCGCGAACATACACCTGCTCATGTTGCTGGTCTGCCTCCTTTCACCGCCGGCGCGGTGGGATTTTTTGCCCATGATGCGGTCCGGCAGCTGGAAAAACTGCCGGAGCTGGCAAAAGACGATTTGCAGCTCCCGGACTGCACGCTCATGTTCTTTGACCGCCTTCTGGCATTCGATCATGTGCGCCATGAAATCTTTGTGATCGCCACGGCTGACGTCCGCCGGCAATCGCCACGCAAGGCCTATGACGACGCCGTGCGCGATATCGAGCGCATTGAAAAACAGCTGGCCGCGCCGCTTCCGGCAAAATATCTGCGTCCACCGCGCCCGCAGAAGGGCAAACTAAAAATCAGTATTTCCGTGCCCAAAAAACGCTTCCTCAGCACGGTGGAAAAAATCAAGGAATACATCATGGCCGGCGACGTCTTCCAGACCGTGCCTTCACTGCGCCTGGAACTGGAGCCGGGAGTCGCGCCGTTCAACATGTATCGCGCGTTGCGTCGGGTGAATCCTTCGCCGTACATGTATTTCCTCCGCCTGGAAGGCATGACCATCCTGGGTTCGTCCCCGGAGATGCTGGTGCGCGTAACCGGACGCAAGCTGGAATACCGCCCGATCGCCGGCACGCGCAAGCGCGGCAAAGACGAAGCCGAAGACCAGAAGCTGGAGCAGGAGTTGCGCCACGACGAAAAAGAGCGCGCCGAGCATGTGATGCTGGTGGACCTGGGCCGCAACGATGTGGGGCGAGTGAGCGAGTTTGGCACCGTCCACGTTCGCGATCTCATGTTCGTGGAGCGCTACTCCCACGTGATGCACCTGGTCTCAGCCGTGGAAGGAACGCTGCGCCGTGAACTCAGCCCCGTGGACGCGTTCGCCTCCTGCTTTCCCGCGGGCACGCTTACCGGCGCGCCCAAAGTCCGGGCCATGGAGATCATTGAAGAGGTTGAGCCGGTGCGCCGCGGCGTTTATGGTGGCTCTGTGCTGTACGCCGATTTCGCCGGCAACCTCGATTCCTGCATCGCCATCCGGACCATGCTGGTGAAAGGCAAAAAAGCCTACGTGCAGGCCGGCGCCGGCATTGTGGCCGACTCAGTCCCTGAAAGCGAATACCAGGAATGCCTCAACAAAGCCCAGGCGCTGGTGCGGGCGGTGGAGTTGGCAAGATCAGGGGAGTAGCGGCGGATTTTTTGCCGCTGATCAACGCAGACGCTGATTGGCTCGTCGCGCTGAAGCCCTGGGGAAAGACGTTGGCAGTACTGGGCCTTTGAACTGTGCCTGCCGTAAAGCGGCAGAAAAAAGGAGTTAAAAGGAGATCTATGATGAAGGTTGCAGCCACGGCAATGCGAAAGATCTGTCTGGTGGTTCCCCTGATGTTTCTCCCGGTTTTGGCGCTGGCCCAGGCGCCTGCGGCGAAGATACTGTACGTGGGCGCGATCTCGATCAATCCGTGCCAGGACGCGAAGGTCCTGGCCGACTGGTATACGAAGTTTGGCATCGAGACCAAGGAATTCCACGGCGGATATTACGGCAAGCTCGACACCGCGGCCGGCCTGTTTGCC
>DASTPO010000468.1:0-12450 GCA_035762225.1 Candidatus Angelobacter sp. | reverse complement strand
GTGCTGCGCGGCGCCAACAACCGCCCGCTGAAGTCGCTCTCTGACACGCTGAAGGGCAAGCAGGTCCGCTTCCGCCAGAACCTGCTGGGCAAGCGCGTGGACTACTCGGGACGTTCGGTGATCGTAGTGGGTCCGGAACTCAAGCTGCACCAGTGCGGTTTGCCCAAGAAGATGGCGCTGGAGCTGTTCAAGCCATTTATCTATCACCGGTTGGAGCAGACCGGGCACTGCACCACCATCAAGCAAGCCAAAGAGATGGTGGAGCAGCAGGAACCGATTGTGTGGGACATCCTGGAAGAGGTCATCAAGGACCATCCGGTGCTGTTGAACCGCGCGCCAACGCTGCACCGCCTGGGCATTCAGGCTTTTGAGCCGGTGCTGGTGGAAGGCAAGGCCATCAAGATCCATCCGCTGGTCTGCACGGCGTTCAACGCCGATTTTGACGGCGACCAGATGGCGGTACACATTCCGCTGTCACCGGAAGCCCAGGTTGAAGCCAGCGTGCTGATGTTGTCATCGCACAACATTCTTTCGCCGGCGTCAGGCCAGCCCATTACCGTGCCCACGCAGGACATGGTCCTTGGCCTGTACTACCTGACCAAAGGCAAGCCGGGCGCGAAAGGCGAAGGCCGCGCGTTCGCCAATACTGAAGACGTGTTGCTGGCGCTGGAAGCCGGCGAAGTGGAGACACTGACGCCGATCCGCCTGCGCTACAGCGGTGAAGTGATCGACCTGACCCAGGCTTACGACGATCAGGACATTGTGCATACGGAGCCGGTGAACTTTGAACGCCAGTTCATCAACACCACGGTCGGCCGCACGATTTTGAATGATCATCTCCCGGAGAGCATGCCGTTCATCAACGGCCTGCTGAAGAAAAAAGGCATTGGCCAGCTGGTGAACTACACCTACCTGCGCTTTGGCCTGGAAACCACGGTCAAGATGCTGGACGAAGTGAAAGAGACGGGCTTCCGCTACGCGACGAAGGCCGGCCTTTCCATCGGCATTGATGACATGGTGATCCCGGAACACAAGAAGGGCCTGGTCAAGGACGCGGAAAAACAGGTCATCAACGTGCAGCAGCAATACCTGGATGGAGCCATCACCAACGGCGAACGCTATAACAAGGTGATTGAAATCTGGTCGAACGTGACGGAAAAAGTCGCCGACGAGATGTTCAACAACATGCAGGAGCTGGACAAGGTCGGACAGTTGAACCCGATTTACGTCATGGCCGACTCCGGCGCTCGCGGATCGAAACAGCAGATCCGCCAGCTCTCCGGCATGCGCGGACTGATGGCCAAGCCGTCAGGCGAAATCATCGAGACGCCCATCACGGCGAACTTCCGTGAAGGATTGACGGTGTTGCAGTACTTCATCTCCACGCACGGCGCGCGCAAAGGACTGGCCGACACGGCGCTCAAGACGGCCGATTCAGGCTACCTGACCCGCCGCCTGGTTGACGTGGCGCAGGACGTGATCATCAGCGAACACGACTGCGGTACGGTGGACGGCATTTACGTAGGTTCCATTGTGGAAGCAGGCGACATCATTGAGCCGCTGCGCGACCGCATTGTGGGCCGCGTATCGCTCGAGAAGATCAAGGACTACGTAGGCATCGTGATCGTGGACGTGAACCAGGACATTACGGAAGAGCTGGCCAGCGCAATCCAGGCTGCCGGCATCGAGCGGGTGAAGATCCGTTCCGTGCTGACCTGCGAGTCCAAGCGCGGCGTCTGCATCATGTGCTACGGACGCAACCTGGCGTCAGGCCGCATGGTGGAGCTGGGCGAGGCCACGGGCGTGATCGCGGCGCAGTCCATCGGCGAGCCAGGCACGCAGCTCACGATGCGCACCTTCCACATCGGTGGAACCGCATCGCGAGTGTCAGAACAGTCGCGGCTGGAGGCACGCAGCAATGGCGCTGTGCGCTTCATCAACCTGCAAACCGTAAAAGCGAAGTCCGGCGACCTGGTGGTGATGAACCGCGCCGGATCGATCGCCGTGGTCGACGACAAAGGCCGCGAAAAGGAGCGCTACTCGGTGGTGTACGGCGCTCGCGTGAAAGTGACCGAAGGACAACAGGTCAATCAGGGGCACGTGATGGTGGAGTGGGATCCATACACCTTCGCCATCCTGACCGAGATCGGCGGAACTGTTCAGTTCAAGGACTTGCAGGAAGGCGTGACGCTGCACGAAGAAGTGGACGAAGTGACCGGCCTTTCCCGCCACGTGGTGGGAGAGTCGCCGGACGAGAAGCGCCAGCCGGCAATCGTGATCAAGAGCAAGTCAACCCGGCGCTACCTTATGCCGTCACGCGCGCACTTGATGGTGCAGGATGGCGATGAGGTGCATCCCGGCGACGTGCTGGCCAAGATCCCGCGCGAGACCACCAAGACCAAGGACATCACGGGCGGTCTGCCGCGCGTGGTTGAGCTGTTTGAAGCCCGCAAGCCGCGCGAAACCGCGATCATCAGCGAGATCGATGGCCTGGTGAAGTTCGGCGAGGTCTCCAAAGGGCAGCGCAAGATCTACGTGGTGGCTGACAACGGAACGGAAAAGGAATACTCGGTGCCGAAGGGCGTCCACATCAACGTGCAGGAAGCCGAGCGCGTCCGGGCGGGTGAACCGCTGATGGACGGGCCGCTGAACCCGCACGATATTCTGGCCGTCCTGGGTGAAAAGGAGCTGCAGGCTTACCTGGTGAATGAAATCCAGGAGGTCTACCGGCTGCAGGGCGTAACCATCAGCGACAAGCACATTGAGGTGATTGTCCGCCAGATGATGCGCTGGGTGAAGGTGGAAGACGTGGGTGACACCACGTTCCTGCTGGAACAGCAGATCGACAAGTTCCGCTTCCGCGAAGAGAACGAGCGCGTGATCGCCAATGGCGGGCGTCCGGCAACAGGCCGACCGCTGCTGCTGGGCATCACCAAGGCCTCGCTCTCAACCGAGTCATTCATCTCCGCGGCGTCATTCCAGGAGACCACCAGGGTGCTTACAGAAGCCTCAATCCAGGGCGCTGTGGACCACCTGCGCGGACTCAAGGAAAACGTCATCGTGGGCCGACTGATTCCGGCGGGAACCGGCATGGAGCACTATCGCAACGTGAAGCTGGCTCCGGAACTGGAGCAGGCAGCGGCCAAGGTGCAGGAGGAAGTCTCCCAGGCCTACGCCGAAGCCGAGCGCGCGCTGGAGCTTCTGCGCCAGGAAGGCGAAGCGGAAGAGATGGCCGCCGAGTAAACAAACAGTTACTAACCTATAAACTACAGCGGGCTGGAGAAAATCCAGCCCGTTTTCTTACAGCACATCAAGGGCGATCACATCCTCAAGAGCAGCAGAGCCGATCCTTCGCCATCGCGTTCACAGCCTGGATCGGATGGGAGCTTGGTTTTGCTCGGCTCAGGATGGCGCGTGCAGGGGGACAATGCCGGTCTCTTGGCGAAACAGCAGTGAGGCGGTTTGCCGGGAACTCTTCTTGCTAAGGTATTGAATCCCCTTTAACCTATTCACTTAATGCACTTTACGCGGCTTCGTCGGGCCTTCTGGCAGGCCTTCCAACACGGGCAATTTTCCATCGCTAAGGGAGCGGCGTATTCGTCAATCCTTACGTTGTTTCCAGCCTTTCTGGTGATTACCTCGGCGCTGGAAGCGTCGCACAACACTGAAGGGTTTCTACGCCAGATATCTGCTGCTGTAGGGTGGGTGCTGCCGCCGGGATCGCGCTCAGTGGCGCTCTCGTTCTTTCAGACGAAGCAGCACCATGCAACGCGGATCGTTTACTCAGCTTCCATCGTAACGTTGCTGGCAGCGTCTGGCGTGATGATTTCCTGGATGGACGGCTTTCGCAAGGCGTATGGCATGGACAACACGTGGGGGTTCTGGCGGGAGCGGGCGATCGCGCTGTATCTGGTGCTGCTGGGGTTGATTCCGCTGGGCTTTGCCACCATCCTGGTGGCGTTTGGCAATGATGTCGAGAACTGGGTACAGTCGGGGACCATGCACCTGTTCAAGCCGCTCATCCTGCTGGTGTGGGATGGCGTGCGGTGGGCCATTGCGCTACTGACGGCGATTGCGCTGACAGCGCTGATGTACCATCACGGGCTGCCCAAGACGCAATCCTGGCGGCGCGTGCTGCCGGGCGCGGTGATGGCCGCCGTGTTGTGGTTTCCCGCCACCGTGGCCTTTGGCTGGTACGTTCGAGACTACGCCACGTATACCGTGGTTTACGGATCGCTGAGCGCGGCCATTGCTCTGCTGGTTTGGCTGTACATTGTTTCTGTGATCGTGCTGCTGGGAGCGGAGCTGAACGCGCAGGTCTTCCCCAAGATCGCAGAGAGTGATGGCAAGGAAAAGAAGGGCTGACAGATATCTGATGAATGAACCCACGGGGCGGGCACTGACATTTACCTCAAGCGGACGAAAAGCCAAGATCGTATGCACCATCGGGCCAGCCAGCAGTTCTGAGGCGGTCTTGCGTGACCTGATGCGGCTGGGCATGGATGTGGCGCGGTTGAACTTTTCCCACGGCACGCATGAAGAGCATGCCCGCATGATCGACCGGCTGCGCCGGGTGGCGGACAAGGAGTGCCGCACGATCTGTATTCTTCAGGACCTCCAAGGGCCCAAGATCCGCACCGGCCGCCTGAAGTACCGCACGCCGATCGCGCTGAAGAGCGGCGCGCGCCTGAGCATAACTCCACGAGACATTGCCGGCACCGCCGCACTTCTGTCCACGACTTTCAAAACGCTGGCCAAGGAAGTGGAAGTGGGCTCACGCATCCTGTTGTCGGATGGCTTGATTGAATTGCGGGTGCTGGCGATACGCGGCGACGACGTGGAATGCGAGGTCATCAACGGCGGACTGCTTGGGGAGCACAAGGGCATTAACCTGCCAGGAACGGTCGTCAGCGTTCCGTCACTGACGGAGAAGGACGAGAAAGACCTGGAATTCGGGTTAAAGCATGGCGTGGATATAGTCGCGGTGTCATTCATCCGGACGGCGGACGACGTGCGCGTGGTGAAGAGGATGGTGCGGCAGCTTAAGGGCGACGCATGGGTCATCGCCAAGCTGGAGAAGCCGCAGGCGATCGACGCGGAGAACCTGGAAGAGATACTGGACGTGGCCGATGGAGTGATGGTGGCGCGCGGCGATCTGGGGGTGGAGATGCCGGCGGAAAAAGTGCCGATCATCCAAAAGCACGTGATTCGCCGGGCGGCGGACTGGCGCAAGCCGGTGATCACCGCCACGCAGATGCTGGAATCGATGATCGAGAACCCGCGCCCCACGCGGGCCGAGGCCAGCGACGTGGCCAATGCCATTCTCGACGGCACGGACGCCGTGATGCTTTCGGCAGAGACGGCCAGCGGCAAGTATCCGCGAGAGACCGTGGCCATGATGGCGAAGATTGTGCTGGAAGCGGAGTCAGCGAAGGAAGAGCTGGCGCAGCGGCGGCGGCAGCACCGCCATCTTTCCATCTCGGAAACTATCTGCGAGTCAGTGGCGCATGCGGCCCAGGACCTGGAGATGAAGGCCATTGCGGTCTTTACCGAAACCGGGACCACGGCGCGGCTGATATCGAAATACCGGCCGAAAGCTCCGGTTTATGCCTTTGCCGCCAGCGCATCGGTGTGTGCGCGACTGAACCTGATGTGGGGCGTGCTTCCGCTCTCCTGCGAGATGACGCCCAACGCGGAAGACATGGTGGCGAAAGCGGAGACGATCCTGCAGCAGCGCCACGCGGTGCAGCCAGGCGATGTGATGGCGGTGGTGGCGGGCACGCGCAGCAGCAGCGGCTCGACGAACTTCATGCGACTGCATGTGGTGGGAACCGGAGAACACCACGAGCCCGGACGGGAAGAGCGGCGAAAAACACCGAGGACGAAAGCGGCGTCGTTGGAGAGAAGGAAGAGGTAATCGCCGCAGATTTCGCAGATGGAGCGGATCAAAAAGCGCCAGGTTTTCGAAGGCCGGAGCGAGTACTTCATCCTCAAGGCATCGGTGAGGAAAAAAAGCACACGCCACGGGATTGTAACCCCCAAAACAGGGACCAACCCATTTTGGGATAAAAGCGAGTAGAAGTTCAGTTCACCCAGCCGCCGGTGCTGCCTCCGTTTTTCTTGTCCTTCTCGTCGGGCGGGCGGAAATTGCCATACTCGTCAAAGTACTCCTTGGGGTCGTCGCCGTGCTTTTTCATGTAGACCTGGAATTTCTTTCCGGCGCGACGGCGCTTCCAGCGATGATAGCTATTCTGAATGGAGTGCAGCCGATCGCCGAAGAATCCAAACGCGCTTGCGCGTCGCCAGACGAACCGGTACCACAAATAGCCTGTCCCCATGCCCAGCAGCTGCACTGACATCATCAAAGAAAAATGAGACAGAAGCAGATACGCGCCTTCGACAGCTGCGGTGAAGATGACGATGTACTTGATTGGTATGGGAATAGGAATAAACATCGGCGTGACAGGAACGTCACGATAGAGCAGGTAAAACACCATCAAAATGGCATTGGCGGCCGGGCCCGAACCCAAGGCGTCGCCCTGAGCGATGACCCGCGTATAGGAAAGAAGGAACCCTATCAGGCCGGCAGCGATCAGGGAGAACAAATAGAGTTCAACGAAACGCCGGGAACCGGTCTGAGCTTCCACGGCGGTGCCGATGAAATAAATACTCAACATCGACATCAGGAAATTGAAGGGATCAATGTGCAGAAAACCGTAGGTTAGAAACTGCCAGATCCAACCTTGGCGGATGTCTCCAGAGGAAAGGCTTCCATGGGACAATACATAGACAGCCTGTTGCCTGGCGAATGCCAACATGAGCAACACGACCACAAAGATCGCGGTATTGATCAAGACGATGTTTCGTACCGCCCCCTGGAAAGGCGGGAACCCCATGGTTGCTGACCTATTTCTGTGCATCGTTTATCTTTCCGGTTCAGGAATCACGATCAGACTTCTATGCCCCTTGGCATCGACCGAGCGGACGCCAAAAATAACGTTATCTTTTGAATCCGGCAGATCGAGATGGGTTTCCGTGGTGCGCGCAAGATCTTCATCGGAAAAATCCGCGTCGGTGGTTTTACGCCACAGCACTTCATAGGCGGCGGCGCCGGCCGAGGCCTTCCACTCAATCTTGGAATCGTTTTCAAGCTGCTTGGTCAACAAGTGGACTTCGGCAGGCGGAGCGGGAGAAGAAGCCAAAGAGGCCAACGTCGCCGCATTCAGACGGGCCACGTTCGCCACATAATCAAAATCCACAAACTTAAGCAGATCACCATATTCGATGCCTTTTTCGGTGCGAAGGGTCTGATGCTGATGATTAAAATCTTCACGATATTCGGTCATGCGCACCGCGGCAAAGCCTGAGTCATTGAAAGCGCTGTGGTCGCCACCGCGGAGATAGCGGTCACGGCGGAAAATCAGCTTGGGAGTAAACTGCTCAAAATCATAGTTTTCACTGACGGAATGGATGTAGCGGGCCAGTTCGCGCGAGGGTGAATCATTTTCTCCACCAACGGCGCGGATACGGCGCAGATCGGCTTCGGTGGCTGCGGCCGGAAGGCCTTCCGAGAAGACCCTGACCCAATTGCTGTTCTGCTGGGTGTCGCCGGGGGTGCGATTGCCGCCAACGATATCGTTGTTCAGCACGCCTTCAATCTGCCAGCCCTGCTCTTTGGCCATTTTGGCGAAATGAGTACTGCCATTCAGCCCCTGTTCTTCGCCTGCAACGGTGAGAAAAATGACAGTGGCAGGAAATTTGTGCTTGCTGAGCGCACGCGCGCACTCAATGGAAACGGTGGTGCCGCTGCCGTCGTCATTGGCGCCAGGAGCGGCGTCGGTGGAATTCTCATTACTGGAGTTGCGCGAGTCGTAGTGCCCTGTAACCAGGTAAATACGCCTGGCCTGCGCGGGATCGGTGCCCTTCAGGATGGCGTAGACATTCTGGATTTCAGTCGGCTGCTTGATGCGGTCGTTGGGGCCCTTGGGCTGCTCAATGAAAGTATCAGTCTTGACTTCCAGACACCCATTGCATTCTGATGAGATACGTTCGAATTCAGACTTGATCCAGTTGCGGGCGGCTACAATCCCCTGGGAGGCAGTGGCTGCGCCAGGGTTGTTGACGGAGAGAGTGGAACGGGTGCCAAAGCTGACCAGCTTCTCGTCAGTCTGCTGCGCCTTTTGCGGGGTGATGTCTTTGATGATTTGCGCGATGGCGGGATCACGTTCGCGCCGGGATTTTTTCTGGGATGAATCGGCCGGGTTGGAAGTGGATGAGTTGCGGGTTTTTGCCTGATGCTTCTGGGCAACAGCGTTAAGCCCGGCCAGCATCAGAAGCGCAAACAAGAGATTCAAGGAAAGTTGAATGCGGCGTCGCAGGAGTAACATTGATTCCCTCAATTTGAGAACTTGACGACAAACCTGCAGAGATTCTAAATATAATCACGTGGCCCTTGCCACCTTTGTACAGGAGATCCCGAGGAGGAAAGAAATGCCGATTTGCCCGGAATGCGATACTGATCTGGATGTGGATGAGGAAGAATTGGACGAAGGAGAGATCATTTCCTGTCCGGAATGCGGGTCCGATTTTGAAGTGGTCACCAAACATCCGCTGGAATTGAATCCCATCGAAGAAGTCGACGAGGATGAGGACGACGACGACGACGAGGACGAAGAAGACGAGGACAGTGACTACTAATTGGCGCGCGAGCAAGCCGATGGCGTGGCTGGCGATCGTGATGGTTTGCGCGCTGGTCCAGCCCTTCGCCCGGGCCGACAAGAAAAAAGCGGAAAAACCTTACGCGCTGATTTTTGGCACGGCGTATGGCCCTGATGATCGGCCGCTTTATGGTGTGAAAGTCACGATCCGCCTGCAGGGCAAAAAAAGCCAAAGTTTTAGCCTGATCTCTGACCATCGAGGGGAATTTGCCCAGCGCGTGCATCCAGGGCCGGCGGATTACACGGTCACGGGAGAAGCGGAATATGCGCCGCTGGGGGGCGATGGCAAGCCGCAAACCTCTAAAAAGAAGAAACTTAAAGGCGAAACCAGGGTTCATATTGAAGGCGAAGAGCGCCAGGACATAGGCCTGCATCTAACAGAGTAGAAGCCCATTACAATCTGTCCGGAGGTGGTTCGATGAGGAAGCTGGGGACCCCTGTGCTGTGCGCATTGATCTGCGTCGTCACGCTGGCCGTGGCCGGCCCGCTGGCAACAGCGCAGCGCGGCGGACAGTCAGGATCGCGGGTGTTGGGCGGCCACGTTTTCAATGGTCGCGAAGAGCCGGTGGCAAAAGCGATTGTGTACCTGAAGAACACCAAAACGCTCACCATCAAGACCTACATTACAGACCCGGACGGCACGTACCATTTCCCCGCGCTGGCGCAGAACGTGGATTACGAAGTGTATGCCGAGCAGAATGGTGCGCGCAGCGACGTAAAGACCCTGAGCGCGTTCGACAACCGCAAGCTGGTGAGCATTAATCTGAAAATCAAAGAGCGCTAGAAATGTGATTGGCCGGTGTGCGGTGGCAAATCAAAGAGGCCGTCCTTTAGGGGACGGCCTTTTTAGATGAGCCTTGGGAGCTGAATTATTCCTGGTCGTTTCCGGCACGCTTCCAGTTGATGATATCGCCCAGAGTGGTCGTTGCGCTGGAGCTGGATGCGGGACGCTTGTAAGCTTCCACATCGGCGCGGCTGGCTTCGTCCCCGACCGCACGCAAGCTCAGTCCAACTTTTTTCTCTTCTGCATTCATCTTGATGATCTTGAAGTCGTGTTCCTGTCCGGCATCGAGCTTGGCCGGAGCGCCGGTTGAATCCGTGGCTTCCGAGTTATGGCAGAGGCCTTCAACGCCTTCGGCGATTTCAACGAACGCGCCGAATTGCGCCATCCGCAGCACTTTGCCGTGAACCACATCGCCAATACGATGCGTCTGGAAGAAAGTCTCCCAGGCATCGGGCTGCAGCTGCTTCACGCCCAGCGAAAGCCTGCGCTGCTCGGGCTCAATGCCCAGAACAATGGCTTTCACCTTCTCGCCCTTTTTCAGCACTTCAGAAGGATGCTTGACGCGCTTGGTCCAGCTCAGGTTGCTGACGTGAACCAGGCCGTCAATGCCGTCTTCAATCTCAATGAACGCGCCAAAATCGGTCAGGTTGCGCACCCGGCCTTCCACCGTGGACCCAATGGGATATTTCTCATGCAGGCGCTCCCACGGGTTCGATTCAAGCTGCTTGAGACCCAGGGAGATGCGGCGCTCGCCGGAGTTTACATTGAGCACAACGCACTCCAGTTCATCGCCCACGTTGAGCATCTTGGAAGGATGCTTCATGCGCTTGGACCATGACATCTCGCTCACGTGGACCAGGCCTTCAATACCTTGTTCCAGCTCAACAAATGCGCCGTAATCGGTAACGCTCAGAACGCGGCCTTTTACGCGGGCGCCGATAGGATAGCGCTCGGCGGCGTCAAGCCAGGGATCCGGCGTGAGCTGCTTAAAGCCCAGAGAGACGCGCAGCTTCTCCGGATCGAACTTCAGGACTTTCACCTGGATCTGATCGCCTACGTGGACGAGATCGCGCGGATGCGTGAGCCGTCCCCAGGACATATCGGTAATGTGGAGCAGGCCATCAATGCCCCCGAGATCGACGAAAGCGCCGTAGTCGGTAAGGTTCTTGACCGTTCCGGTCATGATGGCGTTTTCAGCCAGATGCTCCAGGGTCTTGCCGCGCTTCGCGGTGATCTCTTCGTCCAGGATCGCTTTGCGCGAAACCACAATGTTGCCGCGCTTCTTGTTCAGCTTAATGACTCGAACTTCAATCTCCTGGCCTTTGAGCGTTTCCAGGTTGCGCACAGGGTGGACATCCACCTGCGAACCGGGCATGAACGCCTTAACGCCAATATCAACGGAGACGCCGCCTTTCACCCGCTCCACCACGGTGCCTTTCACGGCTTCCTTGGAGTGGTAGGCCTTCTCGATGTTCTCCCAGATGCGCACGCGCGAGGCCCGCTCATGCGAGAGCAGAACGGAGCCTTCTTCGTTCTCGCCGCGCTGGACCATCACTTCTATTTCCTGGCCCGGCTCAAACTTGACATTGCCGTGGGCATCGGTGACTTCAGCAATGGGCACAAGGCCTTCTGACTTGAAGCCGATGTCGACGACAAGATGCGTGGCGGTGATCTTGATCACGGTGCCTTTGAAGACATTGTCTTCACTAGGCGCCGGTTCAGTTTCAAGGGTGTACGATTCAAGAGCTGCGGCAAAGTCTTCCATGTGAGTTTCTTCTTTGTGAGTCACGCCCGCGCTGGGCTGCTCAGTAGATTGAGTTTGAGATTCATTCTCAGACATAGTTGTTGAGTTTTCGGAGGACTGTGGGGAGTCGGCAGAGCTGTTAAATTCAGCGTCAGCGGCGGGATAATCGCTACGGGCTGTGTGCTCGACCAACGTTCCCTTTCATTGCCGGACCCAAAACACGCTGGAACTCACTTAGGAGAGGCAGTAGTGCTGCAGGCGGACTCGGGACTCCGAGTCCCACTGGCATGATTTGCCTCCTTCAAAGAAGGCTAAGAAACCAGCGGCCGGATCTTACGGCAGTCCTGAACAGGGCCATAAGACTCCTTCGACTATAGCAACGGCCTAGGGCACTGTCAAACCGGGAAATCCCGAAAAATTGCTTAAAACCCTAACCCGTCTGGTATCTTTTCATTGCCATGGACTTCCTGTTTACCCCCTGGCGTTACGCCTACGTCTCGGGGGCCAGCAAGCCCGGTGAATGCGTATTTTGCGCTGTTTCCCGGGCGGAAAATGACGAGCAGAATTTCATTGTCCACCGCGGCAAAACCTGCTTCGTCATCCTCAACACTTTCCCCTATACCTCGGGCCATACCATGGTTGTTCCCTATGAACACATCGACGAACTCCAGAAGCTGGCGCGCCCGGCGGCCGAAGAAATGATGGCCCTGACGCAGCGGCTGGAGGGCGCCCTGCGCGACGTGTACCGCCCGGACGGACTCAACCTGGGAATGAACGTCGGCAAGGCCGCCGGAGCCGGCATCGCGGGACATATTCACATGCACGTCATGCCGCGCTGGTTTGCCGACGTGAATTTCATGACCACCGTGGGCGAAACCCGGGTACTGCCGGAAGACTTGCAGACCACATACAAGCGATTGCGTTCCAAGTTCTGAGCCTCCTGCGACGTGCCGCCCTGGCATCGTCTTGCCTGAACTTGTTCCGATCCATGTCATCTGTGCTGATCAGCGGCAAGGTGTTTGCCTTTCCGATCCCAGCGCGATGACGAAGCGATGTGGGCGATTGCCCCCACCCGGCCTTTTTGCAACTTTCGTTGCAAGCAAAGCCGCTTCCTCCAATCGACCCACGGGTGACCCTTGCGTGGCCCTTGCGTGACCCTTGCGTGACCCACGGGTGACCCAAGCCCAATCCCAGTCGGCAGAGGG
>DASTPO010000467.1:0-2428 GCA_035762225.1 Candidatus Angelobacter sp. | reverse complement strand
GGGTGCTGGACAGACTCGCGGAATCCGACCTGCCTGCGTTATGGAAGCCCAAGAGAGACCAGTTTTTCCAGGTGGAGGTGCTGCCTTATCTCGGCACAGGAAAGCTGGACCTGCGCGCGCTGAAGACCCGCGCCGCGGAACTGGCGGGCGCCGGCAAATGAGCACTGCATCGGCGCTACCGCCACTTTGAGCTTTGACCACGGCTTATAATGTGTCTATGAAGAAGGTCGTCCATGCCGTCTGCTCGCACGATTGCCCTGACGCCTGCGGAATTCTGGTTACGGTGGAAGATGGCCGCGCCATGCGGGTGCAGGGAGACCCGGCGCATCCTGTAACCCAGGGATTTCTTTGCGCGAAGGTGACCAAGTATCTCGATCGCGTGTACTCGCAGGACCGAGTGTTTTATCCCATGCGGCGCACCGCGCCCAAGGGCCAGGGCAAAGGCGATGCCACCGACTTCACCCGCATCTCCTGGGCCGAAGCCTTGAGCGAAATTGCCGGACGCTTCCAGCAAATTTCCGGCGAGTTCGGGCCGGAGTCGATTCTTCCTTACTCCTATGCGGGCAACATGGGCGTGCTGAGTTATTCAGGGATGGCACACCGGTTTTTCTACCGGCTGGGCGCGTCACAGCTTGACCGCACGATTTGCGCTTCTGCCGGCGGCGCCGGCATGCAGACCGTAACCGGAAGAAACGTAGGCACGGAGCCACAGCAGTTTCGCGAATCGAAGTACATCATTGCGTGGGGCGCCAACATTCACGCCACCAATGTCCACCTGTGGCCTTTCATTGAAGAGGCCCGGCGCAAGGGCGCGAAGCTGGTGGTGATTGATCCTTACAAGACCCGGACGGCGAAAGTCGCAGACTGGTATCTGCCCATCAATCCGGGAACAGATGTGGCCCTGGCGCTGGCCATGATGCACGTGATCATCAATGAAAACCTTTATCACGCGGAGTACGTAAGCCAATACACTCTGGGTTTCGAGCAATTGCGGCAGCGAGTTCAGGAGTATCCGCCGGAGCGGGTGGCGGGATGGACCGGGATCAGCGCGGACGACATCCGCAAGCTGGCGCGGGAATATGCCACGGTGCGGCCGGCGGCAATTCGCGTGAACTATGGCGTGCAGCGCTCGCAGAATGGCGGCTCCGCCATGCGTGCCATCGCCATGCTGCCCTGCATTACCGGCTCATGGGCGGAGGTAGGCGGCGGACTGCAACTTTCCACCAGCGGATCGTTTTACCTCAACAGCCAGGCGCTGGAGCGCCCGGACCTGATGGAGAAAAGCCCGCTGGGAAGGCCGGCGCGGGTGGTAAACATGTCCGCACTGGGGCAGGCGCTGAATGAGCTGAAAGACCCGCCGGTCAAGGCCGTATTTGTCTACAACTCAAATCCGGCAGTGGTGGCGCCGAACCACCACGATGTCGTCCGTGGGTTCATGCGCCCTGACCTGTTTACCGTGGTGCATGATCAGTTTTTTACCGACACAACGAATTATGCCGACATTGTGCTTCCAGCCACTACGTTTCTGGAACACAAAGACCTGAACAAGGCGTACGGCCACGTGTATCTCCAGCTGAACAATCAGGCCATTGAGCCGGTGGGCGAGAGCCGGTGCAACACAGATGTGTTCCGTGATCTGGCGAAGCACATGGGCTTCACGGAAAGTTGTTTCAGCGAAACCACAGACGAAATGATCGACGCAACGCTGACCAAGCCTGACCAGGCGATGCCGGCGGGCTGGGAAAAGTGGATGGAAGGCATGACTCGCGAGCACCTGGAAGAGGCAGGCCATATCCGTCTCAACCTTGGCGACGGGCCTTTTCTTCCCTTCGCCAAGGGCGGTTTTGCCACAGCCAGCGGCAAGGCCGAACTCTATAGCGACAATCTGGCCGCCCTGGGCATGGATCCAGTAGTGTCATTTGTGCCAGTGGAAGAGTCGAGGCTTTCCAAGAAAGCGCAGCGGTTCCCGCTGGAGCTGCTCTCGCGCAAGGCAGACAATTTCCTTAACAGTTCGTTCACCAATATCCCCTCAATCCAGAAGATGGAACAGCCTGAATTGCTGGAGATGCATACGCAGGATGCGCAGCAGCGCGGGATTCGCGAAGGCGACTGGGTCCGTGTTTTCAATGGCCGGGGCGAGGTAAGACTGCAAGCCCATGTGAATGGAGCAGTTCAGCCGGGAGTGGTGGCGGCGCGGCTCAATGCGGCGCGGTTTGCTCCGGACGGCAAGAGCATCAACTGCCTGACTTCGGAGACGCTCACCGATATCGGAGGTGGCGCGACGTTCTACTCATGCCTGGTGGAAGTGGAAGCGTTTCAAGGCGAGAATCCCGTTTCTAAATCCTGAAGTTGCGGCCGGGCGAGCTCGGCTGACATGTTTTGATAAATCTGTATCGGTCCCGAAAAAATGTGCAAGATTCCGGTTTTT
>DASTPO010000466.1:0-3450 GCA_035762225.1 Candidatus Angelobacter sp. | reverse complement strand
CAAAGCCGGCGGGCAGCGCACGCTGGTATTTGACGAGATCGATACCGGCATTGGCGGGCGGGCGGCGGAGGCCGTGGGCAAGAAGCTGAAGTCGCTGGCGCGGGCCAACCAGGTGCTGTGCATTACGCATTTGCCGCAGATCGCATCATTTGCTGACCATCATTACTTGATAGAAAAGCGCGAGACGGCGGGGAGAACGAAGACTCTGGTCCGTGCCCTCACCGCCGCCGAGCAGACAGAAGAAATTGCGCGCATGCTGAGCGGCGAGAAGCTGACCGAGACGTCGCGACCGCATGCGGAACAATTACTGAAGGCGAACGGTTCGGCGCCGCAGATTTCGCAGATAGGCACAGATCAAAAATCTAAACATGGAGACACAGAGGCACGGAGAAAAATCGGTGATCGAAAGAGGGGAACTTACCGCGGAGTGGCGCCGATGAATGAGAATAGAATTTGATGAATTCAGTTTCTACATCTTCCAATGCCTTCATGGCTATCTTTTGGGGCGGGCTGGCTTGCGGCGTTCTGGACATTTCACAGGCGTGTATTGCCTGGGGGATTCAGAACCATCTGCCGCCGTCGAAGATATTTCAGTCTGTCGCCTCCGGATTGCTGGGGCCGAGGTCGTTTCAGGGCGGCGCCAAGACCGCGGCCCTGGGTCTATTCCTGCATTTCCTGATCGCATTCATCTGGGCGGTGATTTACTACCTGGCGAGCCGGCAGATTGGCTTCCTGACGGAACGACCAGTGATCGCCGGATTGCTCTACGGCGAGTTCGTCTGGGTGATGATGAATTGCGTTGTGGTGCCGCTTTCGGCCATTCATCGCTGGCCGCCGCGTTTTGATACCGCTTCCATTATTACGGGGCCTATTCTCCATACCGTCCTGGTGGGGCTGCCGATTGCGCTGGCGGTGGCAAGGTGGGCTCCGCGGAGGTAGTCCAGAGAGATCCCCAGAATAGCCAAGCTCGCCGCCATTCGCCCGCCCATGTATCACAGAAGCCGCCAATAGCCTGAAGACCCGTGCAGGCCAGCCGACGGGCGTGCCCGTTCACCCCCTGATACTCCCTGATTGCTGCTAAATATCGATAATTCAATGGGTTGGCTTGGCCTAAGGCATTTTTATGAGATAACTTAGAAGAAGGGAAAAGTGTCTAAAAGGGTATAATCAACAGATCACAATGAGCCAAGAAGCTAAGACATTGCTTTTGCTGAAGCCCCGGGGATTTTGTGCCGGAGTGGTCCGAGCCATTGATATTGTCCGCATTGCGCTGGACGCTTTTGGCCCCCCGATCTACGTCCGGAAAGAGATTGTCCATAACCGGTACGTGGTGGAGGACCTGAAAGCCAAGGGCGCCATCTTTGTGGATGAAGTTTTTGAGGTTCCGGACGGCCAGCGCCTTATTTATAGCGCTCACGGCGTTTCGCCCAGCGTGCGCGAAGCCAGCAAACTGCGCAACCTGAGGGTGATCGACGCCACCTGCCCACTGGTGACCAAGGTCCACGTGGAGGCGGTGAAGTACGCCAAGGGCGGTTACAGCATTATTTTGATCGGCCATCACGACCACGACGAGGTGATCGGGACGCTGGGCGAGGCCCCGGACGTGACCCAGGTGGTCGGCAGCGCGGATGAAGTGGCAAGCCTGGAGGTCCCCGATCCGACCCGCATTGCCTATATCACGCAGACCACTCTGAGCCTGGATGAAACCCAGGATGTAATTGCCGCGTTGCGCAAGAAGTTCCCTTTGATTGAAGGCCCGCACGCGCAGGATATTTGCTATGCCACGCAGAACCGCCAGACCGCGGTGAAGGACGTGGCGCACCAGGCCGACCTGCTGCTGGTGGTCGGCTCTGAAAACAGCTCCAATTCAAACCGGCTGGTTGAGGTTTCCACCAACCTGGGCACGCCTTCCTACCTGATTGATACAGCCGACGATATCAAGGCCGAGTGGCTGGCGGACAAGAAGACGGTGGCGGTAACGGCGGGCGCTTCCGCGCCTGAGGTGCTGGTGGAGCAGGTGGTGGAGTTCCTGAAAAACAAAGGCTTCAATACGATCCGTGAAGTGGAGGTCATGCCGGAAAACGTCCGGTTTGGACTGCCGCCGGAAATTGTGGAGGCCATTGCAGCAGCTCCGGCTGCCGCGGAGTAAGGCATGAGCAAGAAGTTTGGCGCGCAACCCGCGCAGATGCTCTTCGGGAAGATAGACGACATGCTGGGCCGCGTGGCCTTTGGCATCGAGAAGGCGCGTAACTATCTCTTTGCCCAGCAACATCCCGAGGGCTACTGGTGCGGCGAATTGGAAGCCGATACGACGCTCGAGTCGGACTACATCGCCATCCACACGCTGCTGGGAACGGGTAATCGCACGCGCATGGAGCGCGCGGTACCGGAGATTCTGCGCCATCAAAATGCTGACGGCGGCTGGCCTATTTATGCCGGAGGCCCTTCCAACATCAGCGCTTCTGTGAAGGCCTACTTTGCCCTGAAGCTGATGGGCTACAAGGCGGACGATCCAATCCTGGAGCATGCGCGCAAGAAGATTCTGGAGATGGGCGGCGTCACCGAATGCAACACCTTTACCAAGATTTACCTGTGCTTCCTCGGTCAATATGACTGGGAAGCCGTTCCGGCGGTGCCGCCTGAGATCGTGCTCTTTCCCAACTGGTTCTGGTTCAACCTGTACGAGATTTCGTCGTGGTCGCGGGCGATTCTGGTTCCGCTCTCGATTGCCTACGCCAAGAAGCCGTTGAAGAAAATTCCCGCGGAGCTGGGCGTGGATGAGTTGTTTGTGGGCGGGCGACACGGCGCGAGCCTCCACTTGAAGTGGGCGGCGAAGAAAATCTCATGGCGGAATTTTTTCCTGGTGCTGAACCGCGTGGTGCATTTCTGCGAGCGGTTCCACATCCGTCCGCTGCGCTATCTGGCGCTTAAGAAGGCCGAACGCTGGATGCTGGAGCGGTTCGAGAAGTCAGATGGGTTGGGCGCGATCTATCCGGGCATTCTGAATTCGATTGTGGCGCTGCGCTGCCTGGGCTATTCCACCGACGATCCGCAGGTGATCCGCGCGCTGGATGAGTTTGAGAAGCTGGGCATTGATGAAGCCGGCATCGCCGACCATTCTGAGCCATCATTCCGGATGCAGCCGTGCATGTCTCCGGTGTGGGACACGGCGCTGGCGATGTTTGCTCTGGGCGAGAGTGGAGTGGCCAAGAACGATCCGCGCTTGCTGAAGGCGGCAGACTGGATTTTGACCAAGGAAGTCCGCAGCAAAGGCGATTGGGCGGTGAAGGTACGCAACGTCCAGCCGGGTGGCTGGTATTTTGAGTTCAACAACGAGTTCTATCCTGACGTGGATGATTCGGCCATGGTGCTGCTGGGCCTGGATAATGTGGAGAATCCGCGGGAGCGCTACCAGCACGATGTCTGCCAGCGCGCCATTGACTGGATCTT
>DASTPO010000465.1:0-3572 GCA_035762225.1 Candidatus Angelobacter sp. | reverse complement strand
AAGCGTTTCTGGTGCAGGCGGAGAAACATCTTGTAGTCGTCACCGTTGTGGGAGATGGTGCGCGACTGGGTGACATCGGGCTTGTACAGCTCGGCGCGGCGATCATAGTCTTTGACCAGAGGCAGCGTCTGGGCCAGGGTGACGCCGGGAATAAAGATCAGGCCAACCCAGTGGTGAACCAGGCCGTCGGGAATGTCAGAGCTGATGCCGGGGCCTTTGGTCTCCATTTTTTCCACCAGGATCTCGCCCCGTTTGAGCTGGTCATAGTCTTTGCGCTTCTCGTCGTCGCCCTTGCCATCGATATAAAGGAAGGTCCCGCCGGGACGCAGCTCATTGGCAAAGCGCGCCTCGGTGGCCGAGACGTAACGGTCAAAGGCAGAGGTGGTCTTTGGCTTCAGTTCGGCGGCGGAGGCAGCCGAAAGAAAAGCAATGGATAAAAGCAGCGTCGCCAGTGCCCTGATGCTGTAAAGTCGTGTCATAGGGAAAATGCAAACCGTCTTTCATAGGATGCACGGTTCGGGGAGAGGCAGCAACCCTGGTTACCTCTAAATGATGCA
Source organism: Candidatus Angelobacter sp. (assembly GCA_035762225.1). Classification (GTDB taxonomy): domain Bacteria; phylum Acidobacteriota; class Terriglobia; order Terriglobales; family Acidobacteriaceae; genus Angelobacter. The sequence goes on along the minus strand of DASTPO010000465.1, from coordinate 3,015 downwards.
GTTGATCGTGAATTTACCTGATTTTCAGGGCCTTTAGCGGGGCGAGGATCAAGATGAAGACGATTGGGATCATCGGCGGGATAGGGCCGGAATCGACCATTGACTATTACCGGCGGCTGCTGGCGGGAGCCAAGAAGCGCTGCCAGGACGGCGACGCGCCGGCAATCATTATTAATAGCATCGATGTGAGGAAGCTGCTGCGGCTGATTGCCACCAACCAGGTAAACGTGGTGGCGGACTACCTGATTACCGAGATCGACCGGCTGGCGCGCGCGGGAGCCCAATGCGGCATGCTGGCAGCCAACACGCCGCATGTGGTATTTGACGAAGTCTCCCGCCGGTCGCCGGTGCCGCTGGTGAGCATTGTGACGGCAACGTGCGTTGAAGCGAAGTCGCGCGGGCTGAAGAAGCTGGGCTTGTTTGGCACCAAGTTCACCATGCAGGGCCGGTTCTACGCGGATGCTTTTTCCAGCCAGGGCCTGGGCTTGGCGGTCCCGCTGGCGGAAGAGCAGGACTATATCCACGACAAATATATGAACGAACTGATCCCGGGAAAATACGTGCCGGAGACGCGCGACCGCATGCTGGCAATCGCGGCGCGGATGCGGGAGAAGGACGGAATACACGGATTGATCCTGGGCGGAACGGAGCTGCCGCTGTTGCTCAACGACAGCGCGCTGGTGGGAATTCCCTTTCTTGATACCACGCAGATCCACGTGGACGCAGTGCTGAAAGCGGCTCTGGGATAGAGGCACGTTCCGTGCTGATGCGGCTGTTGGCGGTCGTAGCGTGATGCGGGCGATGGTCGTCTCCGATCGTGCGCATGCGCTAAGATCAAGTCCTCTGGAGGCGCGCAATGTCTATCCGTCCGGTCAAAAAAGTGATCAAGTCAAAACCAACGCTGGAAGGCGCTGGCGTGCATCTGCGGCGGGCATTCGGCTTCGGCGCCACGCAAGATTACGATCCGTTCCTGCTGCTGGACGACTTCCGCAATGACGTGCCCGAAGATTATCTAGCGGGATTTCCATGGCATCCGCACCGCGGGATTGAGACCATCACGTATGTGCTGGCCGGGACGGTGGAGCATGGAGACAGCATGGGCAATAGGGGTGCGATTGCCGCGGGCGATGTGCAGTGGATGACCGCCGGCAGCGGCATCATTCATCAGGAGATGCCGAAGGGCGATCCGGCGGGACGGATGCATGGCTTTCAACTCTGGGCCAATCTCCCTGCGGGATTGAAGATGACCCCGCCGCGCTACCAGGAAATCAAAGCGCCGGAAATCCCGGAGATCACCGACGATGACGGGACGCACGTTCGGCTGGTGTGCGGCAGCTTCTGGGGAAGGAAAGGTCCGGTTGAGGGGATTGCGGCCGATCCGACGTATATCGACGTGTCGGTGGCGCCGGGGCGGAGGAAGAGCCTGCCGGTGGAGCACACGCGGCACGCATTTGCGTATGTGTTTGCCGGCTCGGGCAAGTTCTGCAACGCGTCCGGGCCGCTGGCCGTGCCGACGGAGAGCGTAGGCTGGCTGGATACAGCGCCGCCGGCGGATGCGGAGAACAGGTCATTGATTCTCTTTGACAGCGGCGATGAGGTCACGGTGCAGGCCGGCGACGATGGCATTCGCTTTCTGCTGGTGTCGGGCAAGCCGTTGCAGGAGCCGGTGGCGTGGTACGGGCCGATCGTGATGAACACACAGGAGCAGCTGCGGGAGGCGTTCAGCGAGTTGGAAAAAGGGACGTTTTTGAGGGAGAAGAAAAGCGTGGGCTAGCGCACGCCAGATTTCAATACGCTACGCGCTCAGCCACAGACTTTGCCGAATAAAGACTGAATGAGCTTTGATCAGCGCCGCCCATCGGCGGCGGCGAACCCTTTGATCCAATGCGATAGACTGCTAACGTCATGCTGCCCCTGGACAATCCAATCTGGACTGCGCTGACCACCAAGCAGGCGCAGGTGGCGCACAGCTCGGCGCTGGCGCGGCGGTTTCCGCCGGAGATGACGCTGCTGGGCGCGCTGGCGGCCAACACCGCCATGGCGTTTGATTCACTGGCGCAGCTGATCCAGCGCGAGGCGGTGACGCTCTACTTTGCGTCGGCGCCGAAGCTGGCCGCAGGCTGGGAAGTGGTGCGCGCCGTGGAGCTGCACCAGATGGTGCAGGAGGATGGCGGCGTGGACCATGCAGCGGAGCAACACGAGGTGATTGAACTTACGCCGGCAGACGTTCCGGAGATGAGCGTGGTGTACGCGGCGACGCGGCCGGGGCGAACGCTGTGCCAGAAGATACAGAAGCTGGGAACGTTTGTGGGTATTCGCGAAGGCGACAGGCTGGTGGCGATGGGCGGAGTGCGCCTGCACCTGGCGGGCTATCGCGAGATCACTACGGTGGCCACGCTGCCGGACCATGAAGGCCGGGGCTACGGGACGGCGGTGATGCGGGCGCTGATGGCGCGCATCCGTGGCAAAGGCGAGCGGCCATTTCTGACCGTACGCACCGACAACACGCGAGCGATCGAGATTTACCGGCGCCTGGGGTTTAAAGAGCGAGCTTTGTTTTATTCGCAGACGATCCGGAGAGCGGGTTGAAGGCCGGCATGGGAACGCGCAGGCGTTAAAAGGTCGAACCAGCCCGTCAACTAAAACAAATTTCAGGAGAGCAATTTCATGCGTACACGAATCTTTGCAATGGCAGTTGCGGTGGCCTTGATGACCGGCGTTACGCAGTCCGGCGCCGGTTCAGTTCCGATGCAGACCGATGATCCGGCGAAGAAGCTCGATGTCCTGGCCGGGCACTGGCAGACGGAAGGAGCATTTACAGGGTCAGAGAACAAGATCAGCACCAGCCTGGATTGCCGCTGGTCGCCACAAGGCGCGTACCTGATCTGCGAGCAACTGGTGCGGATGCCAAACGGCGATCATCGCCAGCTGACGGTGTATTCCTACGGCAAAGATGCCGGCTATTCCTACACTACCCTGTCCGATCCGGGGGCAAAACCGACGAGCGGCGGGATT
>DASTPO010000464.1:0-3454 GCA_035762225.1 Candidatus Angelobacter sp. | reverse complement strand
TGACTCGCGACGCTCTCTATCTTCGAGAGGGCAAGCGCGGCGGATGGCGGCGCGTGATGTCGACTGACAGCGCCGCGCTGGCGGACCGCAACATCTCTGCGCTTGCGCTCGATAGCAATGGCCGCTTGTGGGTTGGATACTTTGATCGCGGCATGGACATCGTTGCTTCAAACCTTCGCTCGTCGATCCACGTTGAAGATGACAACGTGTTTTGTGTTAATCGAATTCTGCCCAACGCAGCCAGCGGAACCGTCGCAGCGGCCACAGCAAACGGCCTTGTCCTGTTTGACAACACAGGCCGCAAACAGCAGGTGCTGGGGCGCGCCGACGGCCTGCTTGCCGATCACATAACCGACGCCGCTCTTTACGGCAGCGGCATGGTGCTGGCAACGCCGGCCGGGCTCACGTTTCTTGATGCTGCCGGTCCGCGCAGCCTATATGCATTCCAGGGGCTGGTGAACAATCACGTTTACACGGTCGCCGCTTCAGGCAAGCAGGTGATTGCCGGGACGCTCGGCGGGATTTCCGTTCTTGACAATGAAAATGTCTCGGCCAACTACACCGTAGCCACGCGCGGTCTCACGCACAACTGGATCTCCGCCATCGTTCCCCTGGGCAGCGATTGGATCGTGGGCACCTATGGCGGTGGCATCGTGCGCCTGCTGCCTGACGGACGCTTCGAACCATTTGACATCGCAACCGGCAAATTTGAGGTCTACCCCAACGCCATGCTCACCACAGATCAGCATGTGCTTGCCGGAACGCTGGGCCGTGGGCTTTACGTTTATAGCCGCAGCTCGAATCGCTGGAACGTCGTCACCGCCGGACTACCTTCGTTGACGGTGACGGCTCTGGCTGCCGGCAACGGCTTCATTTATGTCGGGACTGACAATGGGCTGGTTCGGATCGCGGAGCAAAATTTGCCATGAAACGGCTGCTTACATCGTTGTTTCTTCTCGTCGCGCTGGCGTCAATTACCTGGGGCGATGCCGGCGTGCTCATTCCCCGCGACAAAGCCCAGCCTGACCCCGCCGTCCTGTCCCTGGAAGAGATGGAGATTACCATCCGCATCGACAATGCGGACGCCCGCGTCTTCGTCAAGCAGATCTTCGCCAACCACACCAGCGGAATTCAGGAAGGGAACTACATTTTTGCGCTCAACAGCCACGCCGTGGTCTCGGACTTCGCCACATGGGACGGCCCCGTCCGCATCCCTGCGGTCATTCTGGAGCGCAAACGGGCCGAGGAGATTTACAACGAGATGAAGCAGCAGGCCGTTGATCCGGGACTGTTGCAGATGGGCGAGCGCACAGCCAGTGAAGCGCGCCACACGTCGATCTTCAGCGCCAGGATCGTGCCGATCCCGGCTTACGGCACCAAACGCCTGGAGTTTGAATACCATGAGAGCATTCCGGTTGAAGGTTTCAAATCGTATTTCGGCATCGGCCTCAAGCCGGAAGCCTATCATTCGCAGACCGCGCGGCGGCTTACGATTCACTTTGAACTGAAGTCAGAGCATCCAATCCGCGACTTCAAACTGGGCAGCGCCGCCTATCCTTTGAAAATTACCGAGCAAACCGCTCATGGGATCCGGGGCGAATTCACCGGTGAAAACGTCGGACTCACTCAGGATTTCAGCGTCCAGTATGAGTTTGACCAGTCCGCCGGCGACTCAATCCGGGTGCTTACCTATCACAACCCTGTTGCTGCGCAGCCTGATCCAACAGAGACATCGCCCCAGCGTGGCGGCGGCGAGCCTGGCTTCGTTGAAGTAGAAGCGCTCCTGGCGAACAAGAAGATGAATGCGGCGGCGGGTGCGGCGGCCCGTGCTCCGCATAACGTCGTCATCCTTTTCGATAGCTCGCTCTCTATGCAGTGGGACAAGCTGGAGCGGAGTTATGAAGCCATGCAGAAAGTCCTGCATTCGCTTGCCGCCGGCGATCAATTCAACGTGCTCATGTTCAACAGCAAGGTCACGCCATTCCAGGCGGCCATGAGCGGAGTTGCTCCCGTAAGCCTGCAGAAGGTAACCGATTTTGTCCGCAACAGCCGGCTCCGCGGCGGCACTGATCTTGAGCTTGCGCTGGAAGCGGGACTGGCGCAGTGTGCGCAGAGCCCGGCAAATAATTATCTTGTTTTGCTTACTGACGGCGCGGCTACCCGCGGCTCCATTCTCAACGCCCGGCTTTCTGCCCGGTATGCCGAGAAATGGAAATCATTGCCGGAGGCCAGCCGCCCCAAGCTTTTCGTCTTTGCCGTGGGTGACGATGCCAACCTACCGTTGCTTCGGATGTTGACTCGCTCGGATGGCCTGCTGGAGAACGTTCTATCCACTGAACCCACGGAATTCAAGCTGAATGCCTTCATCGCCAAGATGAACATGAATCCCATCGGACAACTGGGCGTTGCCATCTCCCCGCCGTCTTCCGTGGACCTGGTCTATCCACTTCAGGCCACCACGTTTGCCGGCTCCATGGCGTCATGGGTGGGTCAATACAAAGGTGAGCAGAAGGATGTAAGCTTTGACGTTCATGGAGTCCGCGATGGCGATGCCTTCGCGGTCCATGGCGCGGCCGACCTTCCGCAAAAATCCCTTGAGCATGACCAGCTTCCCCGGCTGTGGGCCAAAGCGCGAGTAGACGCTTTGCTGGAGAAGATCGAGCGTGACGGCGAAGACAAGGCCAGCATTGATGAAATTATCCGCCTGGCGCGCAAATACAAATTTGTAACGCCGTACACCTCATTTCTTGCCGTGCCGCGCGCTTTGCTGCGTCCAAGAGTCATCCGGCCGGGCGATCCTGTGCTGCGCGTCCGCACCGACCCTTCGATTGTCTCCGTGGTGGCTCTCTTTCCCTTCGGATTGACCAAGCCGCTGCGCCATCTCGATAAGGAAGATATTTGGCAGACTCGCTTCCTGGCGCCTCTCGACATGGACGACGGCACGCACACGGTCCGGCTGGTGATGCGTGACCGGAACGGCGCTATCTATCGCGAAGCCAAAACGTTTGTGATCGCCAGCAAACCGCCAACGCTGAAGATCATCCTGGCGCGCAAGCAGTTCAGGAAGGGCGAGTTCATCCATCTGAAGATTCACGCATCCGCCAGCACGCGCAGCATATTGGCCGAGCTTGAGGGCGCGGCGCCGGTCCGTTTGAGCTGGAACCCCGATGAATCCGCCAGCACCGGCGAGATCATGGTTCCGGAAGGCCTTTCGCCTGGCCGTTATCGCCTGACGGTGACGGCCGAAGACGTTGCCCACAACATCGGCGCGCAGGAGGTGCAAATTGAAGTTATCCCGTAAAACCCTGATTTACGCCTCCTCGCTTCTCGCTTGTGCGGCCGGTGGCCTGGCGATTGCCCGCGCAGCCATGCCGGAGTGGATTCAAAACATTGAAGCGCGCTCCCTGGTTGAAGCGGCGATCTTTCGCTCGGTCTCGCTTCCGGAAGGTTCGGT
>DASTPO010000463.1:0-2859 GCA_035762225.1 Candidatus Angelobacter sp. | reverse complement strand
GTGGGCGCGGTGCGCACGTCATGCCAGATATCGATCCATTCATGAAACGCGATCCGCAGTGGATTATACGAATTGATATTTTTCGTCAGGCCATACACGGGTCGGTCTTCCAGGTCTTCCGGCTCGAAGGTGCCAAAGAGACGGTCCCAGACAATCAGCACGCCGGCGTGGTTACGGTCGAGATAGCGCTGGTTCGATCCATGATGGACGCGATGGTGTGAGGGCGTGTTCATTACTGCTTCGAGCGGCCCCATGGAGCGGACGATTTCCGTATGGATCCAGAATTGGTAGAGCAGGCTGATGGCTTGCATCGTCATCACCATGAGCGGCGGAAAACCGATCAGCGGCAGCCATAGCCAGAAGACGAACGTCATGAAGTTGCCGGTCCAGGTCTGGCGGAGCGCCGTGCTCAGGTTATATTGCTGCGACGAATGATGGACCACGTGCGACGCCCAGAACAGCCGGCACTCATGGCTGGTGCGATGAAACACGTAATAGGTGAGGTCTTCAGCAAAAAACAAGACGCCCCACGCCCACCATTTGTAGCCGATATTGAAAATGGCGAAGCGGTGCACGGCGGTGTAAGCGCCAAGTATCACGATTTTGGCCAGGATCCCCAGCAGCACGCTGCCGGTACCCATGGCCAGGCTTGAGGCAGTGTCCTTGAGCTGGTAGAGATCGCGGCGCATGATCGCGTCCAGCACTACTTCCAGCACCAGGAGGGCGATGAATCCGGGGATCGCCAGCTGTATCAGATCGGGAATTTGCGGCATGGGCTCGAGCCTTGTTGCTGCCTGCAGTTTAGCTGAATTTGGCGGTCGCACAAAGGCATATCCTGCGTTCGGCCGCGATGCGGGAGCTTCGCCTCAAATTTGGCTTTCCGCACAAAACCTGCCTGAGCCATTACAATTCCAGTTGTCGTTATAACCGGTTGTGAAGGAGCTCTCATGGCAGGAGTGAAGCTGATTGTGATGTATCCGCGTCCCAAAGACATTGACGCCTTTGAGAAGGTTTATCAGAAAGAGCACGTGCCCATGGCGGTGGAAAAGCTCAAGGGTAAAACCAAACTGGTTGCCACCAAGGTTGTGGGAGCGCCGCACGGAACGCCGCCCTTCTATCGCATTGCAGAAGTCCACTTCCCTTCCATGGACGCGCTACAGGCTTGCGCCGCATCCGATGGCGGCAAGGAAACCATTGGACATGCCATGAAAATTTCCTCCGGCGGCCCGCCCGTCATCATGGTGGCGGAAGAAGACTCTTACAGCTTCTGACAACCGGGTACCCGACGGCGGAGGAACTGGTCCGCCGTCACATTTTTGCGACCGCTATGCCCTGCGGCGCATCGGGATAAATTATGAAAGCGATTCAAGTGCAAAAGACCGGCGGGCCGGAAGCGCTCACACTGGCCGATCTACCCGTTCCCAAGCCCAAAGCGAATGAGGCGGTGGTGAAGATTGCCGCTATCGGCGTCAACTTCATTGACGTTTATTTCCGCGAAGGACGCTATCCCTCACCTCTTCCGTTCGTCGACGGCCAGGAAGCTGCCGGCACGGTCACCGAGGTGGGCAGTGAGGTCAAGTCGGTCAAGCCCGGAGATCGCGTGGCTTACACCGGCGTGCTCGGTTCGTATGCCGAGTACGCGGCTGTGCCCGCGGACCGTTTGGTCCATGTCCCCGCCAAGATTACCGACCAGCAGGCGGCCGCGGCCATGCTCCAGGGCATGACCGCGCATTACCTGCTCAAGAGCGCGTATCCGCTCAAGACGGGGGAAACGGCGCTGGTGCATGCCGCCGCCGGAGGCGTGGGTCTTTTGCTGCTGCAACTGGGCAAGGAGGCCGGAGCACGCATGATCGGCACGGTGGGCTCGGAAGAGAAGGCAAAGCTGGCCCGGGAAGCGGGGGCGGATGAAGTGATCCTCTATAACACGCAGGATTTTGAGGAGGAAACCAAGCGCCTCACCAGCAACCAGGGCGTGCACGTGGTCTATGACGGTGTGGGAAAGAGCACGTTTGAAAAAGGGCTCAACGTCCTGCGGCCGCGCGGCTACATGGTGCTGTTCGGCGGGGCCAGCGGCGCAGTGCCACCTTTTGATCTCATCAAGCTCTCGCAGAAGGGCTCGCTTTTTGTGACCCGGCCCAGCCTGGTCCATTACATTGCTACGCGCGCCGAGTTGGAGCAGCGTTCAAGCGAGATTCTGAATCTGGTTGCCGCGGGCAAGCTGAAGCTGCGCATCTCCCGCACCTACAAACTGGAAGAAGCCCAACAGGCGCACCGCGATCTGGAAGCGCGGAAAACCACCGGCAAGATTTTGTTGTTGCCGTAAATCGCAGCTGACACGCCAGAGGAACCTATGTCCACACTCGGTTTCATCGAATACGAAAATGCCAGCCCGGAAGTCCGCGCTGTCTACGACGACATCATGACCACGCGGAAGGTCGACAAGATCAACAATTTCTGGAAAGCGCTTGCGCATGATCCCGTGCGGCTGAAGCGCACCTGGGAAGATACCAAAACCATTATGGCGCCTGGCACTCTTGATCCGTTGGTGAAGGAGCTGATCTATCTGGCGGTGAGTGTGAGCAACCAATGCGGCTACTGCATCGCGTCGCACACTGCCGGCGCGCGCAAAAAAGGCATGACCGACGCCATGTTCAATGAGATGCTGGCCATTGTTGGCCTGGCCAACTCCAACAACCGGCTCACGGCCGGCCTTCAGGTTGAAATTGACGAGCCGTTCAAAGCTGTTGGCTAAACACCTCGGGATTTTATGAATAATTTCTGCCGCACCCACGATCTCTCTATTCCGGTTATCCTGGCGCCGATGGCGGGCGGACCGTCCACCCCGGAGCTGGTTGCCGC
>DASTPO010000462.1:0-6199 GCA_035762225.1 Candidatus Angelobacter sp. | reverse complement strand
GTTGCCACCACCCTGCTGCGCGACGAGCTCCGTCCGCTGGTCCAGAAAGCCATGGAGATTTCGGGCGCTTCCATCCTGGTATGCCTGCTGATTTCAGCAGGACTTTCCAATCTGGCGTTGCGACCGCTGGCCGCCATCAGCCGCCGCCTGGACCTGATCAGTTCCGGAAAGGCTGAGCTGCCGGAGAGCACCTCAAGGCGCTCCGACGAATATGGCACGGTTTCCACCAAGATTGAGCGGCTGGGCCGCCAGATGCGCGACGTGAAGGAAGTCTTTTCGGCATTGAAGGAGAACCTGGACCAGATGATGGCCAACCTTCAGGACGGCGTCATGCTGTTCACCAGCGACTTCAACGCCGTGCTGGTGAGCGCATCAGCCGAGCGTTTTATCGGCAAGCCGCGGGGCGAGATGCTGGGACGGCATCCGGCAGAGATTTTCTCCCGTGATTCCCGCATGGGAAGCGCCATTCTGGATGCCTTCGAGTCACGCACGCCGCTGGGGCCGGAAGAAATTGAGAATGACCAGGGCCGGCACATCCAGATTGCGCTGGACTTTATCGAGGAGAGCGGCGAGCGCATCGGGGCCCTGCTGACGGTGCGGGACGCGGAGTCAGTCCACCGGATCGAAGATGAGATTGAGCTTTCGCGGAGGCTGGCGGCGATCGGCCGGCTCACTTCCGGCGTGGCCCATGAGGTGAAGAATCCCATCAACGCCATCGTGGTGCATCTGGAAGTCCTGCGGCAAAAGATGAAAGAGATCGATCCTGACACCAGGCGCCACGTCGATGTGATCGGCAGCGAGATCCAGCGCCTGGACCGCGTGGTGCAGACGCTGGTCGACTTCACCCGGCCGGTGGAACTGCGCCTGAGCGATATGGATCTGCGCAAAGCGCTGGATGAAGTGGTGATGCTGGCGTCGCCGGCGGCAGAGCGCCAGAACGTAAACATCGAGCGCCAGCCAAGCCTGGAGCCGCTGCCGGTGCGCATTGACTCCGACCTGGTGAAGCAGGCGATTTTGAATATCATGCTCAACGGCGTGCAGGCCATGCCGGACGGCGGCACGCTGCGGATTGGCGCGCGCCGCGAGGGCGATGGCGCCGTCATCATGGTGCGCGACCAGGGGCCGGGAATTCCGGAGAATATCCGCGACAAGATTTTTAATTTATACTTCACCACAAAATCGGGCGGGAGCGGAATCGGACTGGCCATGGCTTACCGCGTGGTGCAGCTCCATCACGGATCGGTGGAATTTACCTCGCTGATGGAGCACGGCACAACGTTTTATCTCCGTTTCCCGCTTGTGGAGACTCCAGCAGGCGGCGAACAGCCTGCGGTTGCGCCCGAAGGATCGATCAGCAACGCATGAAACCACTTCGTCAAAGCACGTTGATCCTAGCGCTCTGCCTGGCTGTGGCAATCGTCAGCGGATGCCAGAATAAAAAGCCGGTGGTGGTGGTGCCGCAACAACCTCCATCCACGGTGGCGCCGACGCCCGCGCCAACTCCAACACCCGAGCCAACGCCCGCAGAGCCAGCCGAGCAGGCACAGCCCGCGCAACCCGCCGCCACCGAACAGGCGCAGGCAGATAAGGCGCAGAAGGAAAAACCCCGGCACGCCAGAAAGCCGTCGCCGCGGAAACCAGCACCTGCCGGGACCGAAAAAACCGAGATGGCTTCCCGCAGCAAGTCTCCAACGGTGGTTCCGGCCGAGCCGGCATCCACGCCGGCCGAAGGCCAGATTTCACCCGGCCCCATGTCCACGGATAGCGCACAGGAAAAAGCGTCAACCGAACAACTGCTGCACAGCGCGGAAAACAATCTGAACGCCATCAAGCGGCAGCTATCCAAGGATGAAGAGGCGATTCGGGAGCAGATAAAAGAGTTCATCAGCCAGAGCCGCAAGGCTACGACCGAAAATGATCTGGCGCGCGCCCACCTTCTGGCGGTGAAAGCGCGCCTGCTCTCCGACGATCTGGTCAAACAGCGTTAAGCGTGCTTACCTGGCTGACGGATCGGCCTGGTGAATGCCAAAGACATTACCTTCTGTGTCGAGACAATAAGCCTGATAGCCGACGCCGGGAATTGCCATTTTGGGCTTGGCGATCCTGCCGCCCTTGCTGGTTATCTTTTGCAGATAGTCATCGACGGAATCGACCCCGATGGTGTTGATGGTCCGAGGCATTCCATCCTGATAGCGCAGGATTCCGCCGTCAATTCCGGGCTCGGGCTGAGTGCCGGTCTTAACCAGCCAATACTCCATGGGACCTCCCCAGTTGTTGGCCCCCCAGCCAAAGACGTCGCGGTAAAAGCTGGCGGCGCGCTCCGGCTGATCGGCTGCGAATTCAAAATGCACAACACGCGGCATGATTGCTCTCCTTATATTAAGAGTGGTGGTTCAAGAAATAATTCTGTTTCAGCGCAGGCTGTCAGACGCGCTGGGTCTGAGGCGCGGCGCCATATCTCTGCGTGGCATAGCCGACAATAAGGCCGACCATGGCTCCCGGCAGCATGATCTGAAAGTAGTAGCCGTGCTGCATGAAGGCGATGATCCATGCGAGAAAGGCACCGACCGCGAGGCCGAAAACGATCCCCAGCGGCAGCGAATTAACCTTGCGGGCAAAGACACCGATCAAGACGCCGGCAATCAGGCCTTTAAACGTCGATCCAAAAACGATGCCCAGCAACTGATTGCGCACGGCAGGCGTGAACCAGGAAGTAAGGCCATCGAGAATTCCCAAAATCCCGCCTAAAATGAGCCCGAGAACGATCTTGTTCATAAGCGCTCGTTCCTCCTCTGTAAATTTGTTCTATAGACTTATTCACCGTTCCGGACAGAACCTTTAACTCATCGTCGTGAAAAAACAACAAAAAGTATGCGCATAAGCAGGTAGGCCAACACCAGCACAATAGCCACACGGTTCCGCCCCGCCAGACGGGATGCGCGTTCCCACAGGTTCTCACGATAGGCAGTTACAGGAAGACCCTGAAGATTCCGTTCGATGTCCGCAGCCATCTCCCCGACCGAGGCGTAGCGCGCGGATATCTCTGCGTCCATTGCCTTGTTATAGATCGCCTGCAACGGCCGCGCAGGTGGATCGGGTGCGCGAAGCATAAAAGCCATGATCGCACCCAGAGCAAAAATATCTGCCCGGTGGTCGATCAGGCTGGTCTCGCCGCGGGCCTGCTCCGGCGCCATGAATCCGGGAGTGCCCATGATTGCGCCGTGGGCCGTTTCAGTTTCAGCTGAGCCGCCGCGGGCCGGCTGAGCCGGTCCATGGTCAGCGACCGAGGGATCATTGCCATGGATTTTAGCCAGGCCCCAGTCCAGGATGAGCACTTCGCCAAACGGACCTACCATCACGTTGCCCGGCTTCAGGTCACGATGGATGATGCCGCGAGAATGGGCGAAGGCCAGCGGCTCGGTAATTCGCAATAGAAGCTGCAAACGCCGGTGCAGATCCATGCCGGTGATGTGCTTATCCAGAGTCTGGCCCGCGACATATTTCATGCAATAAAATGCGCGCCCGTCAGGCAGGACGCCGGCGTCATGAACCGGAACGATGCCGGGGTGTTCCAGGCGCGCCAGCACGACGGCTTCGCGCATGAGCCGCGACGCCAGTTCAGCATGGCCGCTTTCCGGGGAGAGAATCTTGAGCGCGATGCTGCGTTCCAGCACCGTATCTTCAGCCAGCCAGACTTCTCCCATACCGCCGCGGCCGAGAAATTTCACCACACGATAGCGTGTGCCGGAAAGGTCGGGGAGCTGCAGCTCTGTGCGCAGCCGGGCAACGACGCGATCGGGAAGAAATGTCATTCGGGCGCAACCCCGAGCAGCGACTCGGCCTCACGGCGGAATTCATCTTCGCTTCCGGTCATTTCGCGCAACTGGTTCAGGACGCAGCGGCGAAACTCGCGCCGCGCAAAAGCCAGATAGTTGGTGACGTCGGTGCCGGCAAGTTGAAATTCCGCAGCCAAATCCGCGTAGGAAGGCCGGGCATCGTCCAAGTTCAGATCGTAACGCTCAAAGAGCTTGAATTGGGTGAGCTTTCCCGCAGCAGCACAGTGAGCGCGCAGCCGCTCCACCGCCAGCGCAAAGACGGTGCGTATCCACTCTTTTTCAAAGTAATCTTCCGGTGATTCACCCTGCGCAGCCGCGGCGATTTCGTGTTCAGCGTCCTCGAAGTCGAGCGAAACGTGGACTGCCGGCCCTCCACGCTTCTGGCGATGGGCGTCGCGCGCCTGATTCATGAACATCCGGTCCACACAGGTGCGGAGGAAGGTGCGCAATCTGCCTTTCACGGGATCATACGAATCGAGAAAATCTTTTTCCAGCAGGCGGGCAAAGAAGTCCTGGGTAAAATCCTCGGCATCCTCGCGTTCCACGCGCCAGCGCAGGCGGACATATTTATATACCGGCCGCCAGTAGGCCAGCGTGATGGCATCCAACGCGCGGGTACGCTCATGGGCATCAGGGCCCCGGACGGCGGCGACCAGCGAATGCCGGGTCAGCGGAAATGCGTCGCCTTGTGGATGGGGCGCCAAGATGATCTCAAGTTGAAAATAATTTGTGGCCCGAGTTTAGATTGAAGGGCCGCTCAAGACAAGCTTAACCCGCGGACCGCGTGGAGAGATCACCGGCGGCGCGAAAGACAAATTTCTCTTCCTTGCGCAAGGGCAGGCGGAGCATCAGCCCGCGCTGGTCTGCCAAGCCTTTTTTGCCCATGAACGAAAGCACGTTGAGGTCGTGGTTCAGGTGCATGGGATGGGCCCTGGTGGAGCCGGCCGGCACGTCAAAAACAAAGATGCCTCCCGGCCGCAGCATTGAGGAGAGGAAATTGAGCTCGCCGGGCAGATCGGGCAGATGTTCGAGGACGTCAAAGGAGAATATGGTGTCAAAGCCTCGCCCGTTTGCCGCGGCGGCCAGGGCGTCTTTGCTGTGGAAGAAATCAATAGACAGCCCCTGCCGCTCCGCGCGGTGCCGGGCGAAGCGCATGGTGACGCCGTCAACGTCGTAGTAGGCGACGCGGTGGCCTCGCCGCGCCAATTCAAGCAGGATTTCGCCGTTGCCCGCGCCATAGTCCAGCGTGGCGCCACGCGCCAGGCGGAGGACTTTCATGTTGGAGCGAATGCGTTTGTATTCCAGGTTATAAGCGGAAATGGCAAACAGATAGAGCTCAGAGTTCTGCCGATACCATTCAGCCATTTGCGCGGGATCTTCTTCAGAGGGCTGCGCCTGCTCCCAGTTTGCCGCTAACTGCTGATTGCTGGTGGCCCATAAATGCCGGATGTGATCAGCGGTGTAGCCGGTGAATTCAATCAGCTCCGCCATGGCGGCAGCCACATTGCGCTCGTTCTGCGCCTGTGCGCGATGCACAAGCCAGGTCGTGCCTGCCGTAGCGACAAAAAATGCCGCCAGAGACGTGAGTAGCGCAGTGCGAGAAAATGGCGCAGCGGCAAAGAACAGAACAATCAACCCGGTGGAGAAAGCGACGATCGCCCAGCGCAGCGGCGGGCCTTCTCTTCTGACGATGGCCATGTGCGCGGCAGCAGCCAGCAGCAGGAGAGCGATTGCGGCGGAAGCTGATCCTGCTCGTATCAGAGAGGCGAAAAGGAGCGCCAGATCGGAACTCCACAAAAAGGTGGAACGATATCGGGATGGAACTTTTTTGGCGGCCAGCCAATTCGCAGCGCCAAGCCATGCCACCGCCAGCAACACGAAGACCCGGCCGCCATTGGATGATGCCAGCAGCATCCCCAGCAGGAAAACAGCGCCGATGATGCGCCAGCGGATTTTTGTTTCCCAGCGGGGCTTTCTCTCCGGCGCAACGCTCAGGTGAAGGTAGTCAGGGGTGTAGTAGATGAGAGTAGCGACGGCCACGTCCACCATCAAGTAGATGAGGGTCTGGGCTGTACTCCATCTGCCTCCCGTGGTGCGACGGGTTGCAACGCCCAAGAGCACAAACGCCAGGGCCAGCGATCCACCCCAAATCCGGCTGCCTTGAAAGAATCTTTCCTGGTCCTGATAGTTCATTCGTTCACGATCCGGATAACAGTTGATTTTACAGGAAGACCGGGCAAGGATGACCGCGCCGCGCGCCACCTGCTATGCTTCCGCGCATGACTCTTTCAGTATGCATCATCACCCTCAATGAAGAGGCCAACATCGCGCGCACGCTGGAAAGCGTAAGAGCCATTGCCGAC
>DASTPO010000461.1:0-7582 GCA_035762225.1 Candidatus Angelobacter sp. | reverse complement strand
GGTGGGATTCAAATATATCGGTGAGTTGATCAAGCGGGATAAGATCGCCATCGGAGGCGAGGAGAGCGCGGGCCTTTCCATCCGCCATCACGTTCCGGAAAAAGATGGAATCATTGCTGGCCTGCTTTGCTGTGAGGCGGTAGCACGGCGCAAAAAATCCATCGGCTCACAGATCAAAGATTTATTTGCCAAAGTTGGTTCCTTTTATCCTCAACGCGAGAACTTCCGCTTGACGCCGGAGGTGAAAGCGAAGTTCACTAGTAAATTGAAGAGTGACCCGGCGGAGATTTCCGGACGTAAAGTAAAACAAGTGGTGCGAACTGACGGCTTGAAACTGGTCTTTGCTGACAATGCGTGGATCTGTTACCGCTTGTCGGGGACTGAACCGGTGGTTCGAGTCTATGCTGAAGCCGGATCGGAAGCGGAATTGAAAAAGCTGGCCGCGGCGGCTCGGGACTGGATTGGACAATAAGGCAGGAATGGAAAAGTTATTTCATAGCGGCAGGGAAAGTCTGTATCGACTGCGGCACAAACTCGGAACTGCCGGCATCGGAATAGTGGTCTGTCTGGTCGCGTATTACGTGGTGTTCAGCGCCAACGGGCTTTTGGTATATCAGCAAAAACGCAGGGAATCACAAGAACTTGCCGGCCAGATCAAGGCCTTGCAGCAGCGTAATGAAGACATGGAACATGAAATTAAGGCTTTAAAGACTGACCCCAAAACCATTGAAAAAGAAGCGCGTGAACGACTTCGCTACGCCAAGCCCGGTGAAGTGGTGTACACGCTTCCCAACATGCCGAGCTCTTCCAAGAAATAGCCCCACCATTGCCGAGAGTTCATCGCCTGCTCGCTCACACGGTTGCACGGTAAGTTTGAGATCAGGTAGAACTCGTGTGTAACCTTTTGCGCTGGGACGGACTCCATAGTCTCAACACCATCTCGACCGGTTGGCGGTCGAAGAATCCCTCGAGGAGATGAAATTTATCATGAGAAAAATTGCATTAACGTTAGTTGCGCTTGCATTCCTGGTCTCAGTTTCGGTCGCCAAAGATCCAAAAGCGCCAAAATCTACCAAGATGGCAGGCTGGGTAAGCGACGAAAAGTGCGGGGCCAAGGATATCGATAATGCGGATTGCGCCAAAAAGTGCGCGGAAGCTGGCTCGAAACTGGTCTTCGTTTCCGAAAAAGATAAGAGCGTGATCAACGTCGACAATCCGGACGCATTGAAAGGCCACGAAGGGCACCATGTTACCGTGACCGGCTCCATGAGCAATGGCAGCCTGCATGTGGACAAAGTGGATATGCTGAAAGAATCGAAGGCCAAGGCAGAGAAGAGTTAGCATCTAAGCTAACTGCCGAAGGCGAAATGACTTACAGGCGGCCGAAAGGCCGCTTTTTTGTTGCACGTCCACGGGACATTTATTACTTAAGTGTGCGGTTCAAGACAGCATTAGCCGATTAGAATCCGGCAAAACTGGGTTATTATGGGCCCATAATGCGCCATATATCAGGCTTGAAACGCAATCATCTATCCGTGTGGCTTTTTTCGGCGACCGTGCTCTTTCTTCTTGTACTGGCTGGGTGTGTGATTTCCCCCCGGCGCACTTTGGGAGGCGGCGGTGGCGGTGGAACCCCGACCCCAACCCCGACTACGACGCCTACGCCCACGGCAACTCCGACGCCTACTCCAGGCGCCCCGGCGGGCAAGTTGTACGTATCGAACAGCGGATCAAATTCCATTGTCCGCTTTGATCAGGCTTTGTCTGCCAGCGGCAATTTAGCCCCTGGCGCCACAATTTCAGGCGCTGCTACGACTCTTAACGCGCCAGCCTACATCGCTCTGGATGCTGTGGCGGACCGCCTCTTTATTGCCAACAACGGCGGCCTGTCTATTCTGATTTATGACAACATCAGCACCAAGAGCGGTAACCAGGCGCCGAGCCGCACCATTGCCGGAGCTAACACAACTCTGGTCGCGCCCACTGACTTGTCACTTGATGCCGGCAGAGATCTGCTTTATGTCGCTGACGATACCCAGGTTGAAGTGTTTACCTCAGCTTCCACAACTTCAGGGAACATAGCGCCGGCGCGCAGCCTGAGCGTGTCGTTTACCATCGGAGCAATCCTGGTGGATGGCGCGAATGATCGGCTTTTTCTTTCCGATCCGGCGGGGAACTCAATCACTGTCTATGACGGCGCCAGCACGCTGGCTGCCGGGCCCATCACGGCGAACCGGACCCTGAGTGGCGCGGCGACTCATCTGGCTACGCCTGCGGGATTGCAGATTGACGGCACGGGCAGGCTGGTGGTGAGCAACGCTGCGCCGGGAAGTATCACAATTTACGCCAATGCCGCCGGGGTGACCGGAAACACCGCTCCCACCGCGGAAATCGTTGGAAGCAATACCGGATTCACGACGCCGCAACAAATCGTGGTGAATACCGCCGGAACGGGTTCCGCCTACCTTGCCGATCCCGCGGCCGCAAAAATCGCGATTTACAGCAATCTCAGCTCGCAAACGGGGAACATCGCGCCCAACAGAATTATCTCTGGAGCGGCTACAACGCTGACAACAGCAAGTTCTCCCGGAGGTGTGGCCCTGGATCCCACGCGCTAAGGCACCACACCGAGGGTCTCAGCGCACCACGCCTTGCAAAGGCGAACTCGCGGTTGCATAGAGCTTCTTGGCCATTCTGCCGGCAAGATACGCTGATCGGCCGGCAATGATCGCGTGTTTCATGGCTTCAGCCATCAGGACAGGGTTCTCCGCGTGGGCAATTCCCGAATTCATTAGAACCGCGTCCGCGCCCAGTTCCATGGCGATCGCTGCGTCTGATGCTGTTCCGACTCCCGCATCGACGATGAGCGGGACCCCAGTGATAAGCTCGCGAAGGATCTGGATGTTGGCAGTGTTCTGTATGCCCATACCGCTGCCGATGGGCGCTCCCAGCGGCATGATAGCGCTCGCCCCCGCATCCATCAGCCTTTTTGCAACCACAATGTCATCAGATGTATAGGGAAGGACAGTAAACCCTTCCTTCACCAAAACTTTCGTAGCTTCCACAGTGGCCTGCACATCGGGATAGAGGGTGCTCTGGTCTCCGATTACCTCGATTTTCACCCAATCAGAGAGGCCTACCTCACGTCCGAGTCGGGCAGCGCGGATCGCTTCTTCGGCTGTGTGACATCCTGCAGTGTTGGGCAAAAGGAAATATTTTTTCGGATCAATGAAATCGAGCAGCGATTCCTTGCTGCGATCCAGGTTCACGCGCCTGACGGCGACAGTGACCATCTCCGCCCCACTGGCCTCGATGGCACGAGCGGTCTCCTGGCCTGATTTGTACTTGCCGGTGCCGACAATCAGCCGGGAGCGAAATTGTCGACCAGCGATTACGAGAGGATCCATCCCCCTATTATGCAACACGCGCGGGGATCAGCACAGCAGAGGTTTTAGCGGGGCAGCAACCGTCAAACTCCAACTTTCTTAGCCTACCGGCGCGGTCTCAATCGGGTGGGGCTCCTGGTAAAGTTCGTCGATCTGCTGTCTATAACGGGCCTCAATGACCCGGCGCTTCAGTTTGAGAGTGGGAGTGATCTCTCCGGTGGCAACCGTAAATTCGTCAGGCACCACGATGATTTTCTTGATGGTTTCAAAGTGCGCCAGCTTCTTGTTCAAGTCCTCTACGATTCCCCGGTAGAGCTCGCGTACCTTGGTGGCGGCCACGAGTTCCGGTCGCGAATTGAAGTGAACCCCATTCGCTTTGGCCCAGTCCTCCAGCAGAGGGAAGTGCGGCGAAATAATGACTGACGCATACTTGCGGCGATCGCCGATGATGGCAGCCTGCGCAACCAGGACGTTAGACTTCAGAGCATTTTCGATCGGCTGCGGGGCAATGAATTTGCCGCCCGAGGTCTTAATAAGGTCTTTTTTGCGATCGGTAATGTGGAGAAATCCATCGCTATCGAGCTCACCGATATCTCCGGTTTTGAACCAGCCGTCAGTGAAAGCGGCCTGGGTCTCCTCCGGCATTTCCCAATAGCCTTTGAAAACCGTTGGCCCCTTTACCAGGATCTCGCCGTCTTCCGCGATCTTCAGTTGCAGGCCGTCATTTACCTTGCCCACTGAGCCAATCTTGAACGCGCCGCGGCGATTTACAGATAGGGTGGGCGATGTTTCCGTCAGCCCATAGCCTTCCATAATGGGAATTCCCATGGCACAAAACCATTCCGCCATGTCCTTACCCAGAGGCGCGCCGCCGGAAAAATAAGCGCGGCTACGTCCGCCAAACCCCTGGCGTATCTTCTGGTACACCAGACGCGAAGCCAGGTTCCAGGCAAAGCCCGTCGGCGTTTCCCCGCGGGCAATCTCATCTCGATGGCGTTCGCCAACATGTAACGCCCAGTCAAATATTTTGCGTTTCAACCCGCGTCCAGCGCGACGCTCGGCCTCCTGGCGGACCTTTTCATACACTCGAGGCACGGCGACGATGATGGTGGGCTTGGCGTCCTGCAGCATCTGCGGCAACTGGTCAAAAACCGCACAATAAACAATAGTGACGCCATCCAGATAGCAGACATAATCCACGTGCCGTGCGGTTACGTGGGAGAGGGGCAGGAAAGAGAGGTAAACATCACCCGGCTCCCACTCTGCCTGTTTGCTGGCCATAATGGCGCACGCCGTCAGGTTTCCATGGGTGAGCATAACTCCCTTGGAAGTGCCGGTTGTTCCGGAGGTGTAAATGAGCGTCGCCAGATCTTCCGCCTGGATGGCGTGCGCATCCTGATCGAATTCAGGATCGGGCATGGTGGAGGCGCCATTCAGAAGCGACCACATCGGCACCATGTTCACTTCGGCCACGTCATCCATCACCACGATCTTTTCCACAAGAGTCTGCGCCTGAATTGACTGCACTTTGCGCAGCTGCTCCAGCGTGGAGACAAAGACCACGCGCGCGCTGGAATTTTTCAGAAGGTAGAGCGTTTGCTCGGCGGTGAGCGTGGTGTAGATAGGAACATCAACGAAGCCGCTGGCGGCGCACGCAAAGTCGGCAATCATCCATTCCGGACGATTCTCACTGAGGATCGCCACCCGATCGCCTTTTCGGATGCCCCACTGCTTTAAGACACGGGCCATGGCCACTACATAGCCGTACAACTGGCGGGAAGAGATCACCTGCCACTCCGCGCCGCGTTTGAACATGACATGACGCTGCACATCGTGCGCGACGGAGGTATAAAAGATATCGACCAGAGTGCGG
The DNA here is from genome assembly GCA_035762225.1 of Candidatus Angelobacter sp. GTDB lineage: Bacteria > Acidobacteriota > Terriglobia > Terriglobales > Acidobacteriaceae > Angelobacter. The sequence continues at coordinate 2,323 of DASTPO010000461.1, read as the reverse complement.
ATTTCCATACTTAAGAGCCCGTTTCCACCCCTTTGAGCACAATGGCCACGACAGAATCAGTAAGACTGGAAAGATGGTAGTCGCGGTCACGATCGCGGTCTGAAAGGATCCAAGTGGTTACTATCTCATCAACAGCGCCAAAGAAGCAATGCGCTGCAATGGTCACCGAGATGTCAGCGCGAAAGACGCCTGCTTCCTGGCCTTCGCGCAGAACTTCCTTGATCACATCGAAATATTCCACCAGCAGGTTATGGGAGAACTGGCCAAGAAATTTCGCACTGTGCCGCAATTCAGTCTGGAAAACGATTGCCAGGCTCCGATTTGAGCCCAGAGCTTCAAGGTGAAGAAAAGCCATGCGGCGGAGTTTTTCCCGCGGGTCGGCCACCTGATCCAGAGCCGACCGGGCCCTCTGGATAAACCGATGGAAAGCCGAGTCGATGGCAGCCATGAGCAATTCATCTTTGTTCTTGAAATAGAGGTAGATCGTGCCATCGGCGACCCCGGCTCGGTCAGCGATCTCGGCGACCCGGGAGTGAAAAAAGCCATTTTCGGCGATGACTTCAATCGCCGCGTCGAGTATCCTCTGGTGCTTGTCGGATGCTCCGTTCACCGATTTAGGGGCATTTTGCGTGGACCGCTTGGCCATAAGAAGCCTTGAATTTACTTGGATTTGCGAGCCAGCGCAACCGTAAACTCAGAGCCAGAGACACCACCAGAGATGGCCCATCCCGATAATGGTGAGGGCTTGGAAACGAAGTTAAGCCCCGACCCTTTGAAGCTGCTTGCAGGCGTTTGAGCACATTGAAGGCCCGGAGGCCAAGTTTGCTCTTGAGAATTTCGCCTTACGATGTAAAGTAATCGCCGTAAGAACGGGACCCACTACCCCCAGGAGGCCCAGCGAGTCTATGGATTCTCAAGAGAAGCCCAGGAAAAGGATTCCGGCTATTGTTGCCGGTGTGTTGCTCACATTGACGGTTCAGAGTTCGATGGCAATGATGCGTGCTCCGGCGGGACAGAAAGGCGCCCCGGCTCCGGAGACGTCGATGCTTTTTGCGCCGCAGGACAATGATCCGGTCAGGATTACCCAGGCCTCATTTGCCGCTGATAACTCCCTTCTGGACGCACAGCTGGAGAACAAGAGCCATCAGAAGATACAGTCGTACCGGCTGGGTTGGGCGGTGGCGCGCAAGGATGAAATCAAACTGGGGAAGACGGAAGCCATCGATGTGCCCAGCGGAGTAGATACCACCGCGGCATTCACGATCCAGGGCCCTTCTAGCGCAGCAAAAGAAGATGCCGCGAAGCATCCCCCGGCCATCGTTTTTTACGTTGCAGAGCTGCAATTCGCCGATGGTAAGCGCTGGCAGGCGGATGTGAAACAGATAAAGAAAGAGGTTGCGGAGATGGTCAAGTGATCATGGCCGGAAGCTGCCGGCAGTTACACGTTCTGCGCATTCCTTTGGTACCACTCTAAAAATGACCGAAAAGCGTTGCCGCGATGGCTGTGACGGCGCTTCAGCTCCAGTGGGAGCTCAGCGAAAGTTCGTCCCAGGGCAGGGTAGAAGAACAGCGGATCATAACCAAAGCCTTGAGTGCCGCGAGGGGCCGTGAGCAATTCGCCATGGACCTCCCCGGTAAATGTGACAAGCGTTCGTCCATTGCGTGCCAGCGCGATCACGCTCGCATATTTTCCCGCAAATTTTTTTCCGGGCAGGCGTTCTAACTGGTGGATGAGAGCCAGATTGTTATCTGCATCGCCGGAATTATGTTCGGATGCCGCTCCCGATTGCAACATCGCGGCATAGCGCGCGGAATATACGCCGGGAGCGCCGTGCAAGGCGTCAACAGCAAGGCCCGAGTCTTCCGCCAGCAACAGTTCTTCCGGCGCATAACGGCTGTAGTGTTCGGCTTTTTTGCGGGCATTCTCTTCAAACGTGACGCCGTCTTCGATTGCCGGGGGCAAAGCGTCAAAACCGGGTAGCGGTTCCAGGCGAACAGACAAAGCCTGAGCGGCTTCACGAAATTCGCGGATCTTGCCTGGGTTGGAGGTAGCAAGATAAATTCGGCCCATTTCAGTCATTTATTTATCATGATAGCGTGATTCTTCCTTGTCTTTGATCTCAGGAGTTAGTTGATGCGGCGTTTCTTTGTGGTTTTGGCTTTCGCTTTGCTCGCGGTTTCCGGATGCATATCGCCCCGGCGTGGCGGCACCACGACCGGCGGTGGCGGCGGTGGCGGCACGGGAGGCCAGCTCTACGTGTCCACGCCCACTTCAATTCTTCATTTCAGTGACGCCGAGGCGTCCAATGGAAATGTTAGTCCG
>DASTPO010000460.1:0-9294 GCA_035762225.1 Candidatus Angelobacter sp. | reverse complement strand
CGGCATTGTCCAGGTCGTTCCACAGCGTCTGGTTGAAGACCGCATTCAGCGGCCCGGTCTGCGGATCGCCATTGGCGGCCTTGAAATCCGGGACAGCGATCCTGGGGCGGTCCTGGCCCATGTTGAGTTCAATCTTGATTCTGTCCTGCGCGGCCGCCGGCATTGCTGCTACGCTCCACGCGCAGACCGCCATGAAAATGAAAGTAAGAAAGCCAGCTGTCTTCTTTGCTCCGGATTTTTTTTCTGTAAGCATGCACTCGCCTATTTCGGGGGATAGTCAAACCAAAACTCTACTGTGACGCTGTTGCCTTCCGGCAGCTTGCCAAAACTATCAATGCGCTGGATGGCCCGCATGGCCGACTGGTCCAGTGACGGCACGCCGCTGGACTGCGCCAGATGCACGTTGGCCGGGCTGCCATCGCGCTGGATGTCAAACTCAATATATGCACGATGCGACGCCTTGATGCGCGGATCAATTTCGTAGGTGAGCCAGTTCTGCTGCACGCGCCGCTTCACACCGTCCACATACCAGCCGTATTTGCCGCCGAAATCGGCGTTCTGGAAGCTGAACCCGCCTTTGTAATTCGGCGTGGCAATGGCGCCATAAGGGCCGGTCACCGGACCACCTTCACCGTTTGGCACTGCGGTTTCCGGCGTGGGCACCGGCCGCGGCGGAACGTTGTTATGCGCCTGCTGCACCGGTTTCTCGGGCTTCTTGGGCGGGACCTTGCCTTTGATCGCGATGCCGTCTTCTGTTTCCACCTCTTTGGGCTGCGGCAGGGTCTGGGTTACGCCCTTGCTGTCATTGGCGACGATGTTGTCTGACTGTTCGGACTTGGGAATAGGGATTGACGCGCTCACCAGAACTGCCGTCACAGCGTCATCGCCCTTTTTCAGGCCCCAGTCATTGGCGGTGCTGTGCGAATGCATGACAATGCCCGTCACCGCAATCGCGCACGCCAGCAACCCGTGGAATCCCACGGAGAGCAGAAGCGGCTTCTTCCATTCTTCACGCTCGTAAAACAGGTTGCTGCGGACGTATGCCATTTGGCTTAGTTACTTCGTGTCATCTTCAAAGCAAACGATCTGGAAAATCCATTTCACCGGATACCCAATACGTTTCTGCGCCCTACTTCTTTGGCGGCTGGATCGGTTCGGTCACAATGCTCACGTTGGTAATGCCCGCTGATTTCACCGCGCTCATCACCGTGGCAAATGCTCCGAAGGCCACGTTTTCATCGGCGCGCACGTATACCGCCTGGCCGCGCGGATCGCGAAACTTCTTCCGCAGCGCATCTCCAATCTGGTCGAGCCGGACGTGCTCATTGTCGATGTAAACTTCCTGACCTTTGGTGATGGTAATCTGCACGCGCTCTTCAGCGATTTCCTTCACCACTTTTGTCTTGGGGACGGTAACTTCAATGCCGGATTGCAGCACCGGCGCGGTGACCATGAAGATGATCAGCAGCACCAGCACCACGTCGACAAACGGCGTGACGTTGATTTCTGAAAGCGACGTTTCCGTGCGCCCGGCTTTGGTGGTGAATGCCATCAGCGAACTCCCGTGCCCACTCCCGTGGTGCGTTCGATGAAGTTCAGTATCTCCATGGCAAAGTCATCCATGCGCGCGCCAAATTCGCGCATGCTGTGCGTGAACTGGTTGTAAGCGATCACGGCCGGGATGGCGGCGAACAGGCCCATGGCGGTGGTGATCAGCGCTTCTGAGATTCCCGGCGCCACCGCGCGCAGCGTGGCCGAATCGGTCGCGCCCAGGCCGTTGAACGCGTCAATAATGCCCCACACCGTGCCGAACAGGCCCACAAATGGCGCTACCGCGCCAGTCGTCGCCAGCCACGGCAGCTTGCGTTCCAGGCGCGTCAGTTCTTCTGAAGCTGCAATCTGTGCCGCGCGCTGCACTGCTGTGATGTTGCCCTCGCCCTGGCGGTGGAACTCGTCATACGCATTATCAAATACCGCCACCAGAGGGCTGGGCTTGAACTGTTCAGAGACGGCGGCCACATCCTGCAACCGCTGCGCCTTGCGGAACGCGCGCAGAAAGCGTCCGCTCTGCGACCGCGCCCGCTTGATGGAGGCCCATTTTGTCAGGATGATTGACCACGACATGATGCTGAATATAAGCAGAATCACAAGGACAACCTGCGCTACGGCGCCCGTCTGCCGTATCAGGTTGAAGATCTCCCCGCCACCTGCCATTGCCACGAGAGAAATTGAATTTATCATCGCAAAGTCAACCGCCTCTATCAGTTAACTCTTGACCGTAACACCTCAAGCTGCTCACGTCAAACGGGTGAATCGCGGAGCTAAACAGGGTTACGAAAGGACTAGAGTCGGCCTCGGTCCCTAATCATCAGAATGCGAAAGCACTCATTGTTTGCGCCGGCGTGATCGGATTTCCTGCCGTCCTTGCGGTGTTACTCCACTGGCAAACGGCACCGCACTGTGCAACTACGTAGACGCCAAATCCCGCTCACTGGTTCCCGATCGTAAAATTTCCACGCAAAATCCGCCGCGTTCGCGCGTTCATTGGCAGCAGGCCGAAGTGTGTCTGCCGCCGGCGAGTGCGGGCTTCAGGGGGATTCATGTATCCTAGTTCTCTTTCCCCAGTTTTCTTTTTAATGCAGCGAGGAGAATCGATGAAGGCAAGGATCCTATCGGCCTTATGCGTGGTTACAGCCGTGGCCGCGGCTGGCGGTGCGGCATTTTTAACCGGATGCGCCAGCGGCCACAAGCAGTTTGCCTACGTTGTAGGCCAGGGCACCAATGAGGTATTCGAATTTCGAGCGCTTCGCAGTGGCGCGCTTTCCCCACTGGCTACCCCCAATTTTGCGGTGGGATCCAATCCTTCTGCACTGGCTGTCCATACCTCCGGCGATTTCCTCTATGTAGCCGATTTTTCCGGCAATGACGTCACCCTGCTCGATATCAACCAGAGCACCGGCGATCTCAGCGTTCCTGTCAGCAGCAGCATCGTGGTGCCGGTGAATCCGCCCAACGTCTTCAGCACCGGTACCGGCCCCAGTGCGGTGGCGATGTCGCCCACGGCCCCATTTTTGTTTGTCGCCAACCAGACCTCCGGCAACATCTCGGCTTTTACGGTTGATCCTGGCGCCGGCGGCCTGGGCGGCGTGCAGGGCTCGCCCTTTCCGATTTCCCCAGTCTCCAATCCGACGTCGCTCGCCGTTACCCCCCAGGGAAATCTTCTTTACGTGGCGAACCCGACGCAGGGAACCGTGGCGGGGTTTGTTATCGGAAGCAATGGCCAACTCTCTCAGGCGGGCGCGCCAACCCCAGTGGGCACAAGCGCGACTCCAACCTCGCTCGTCATCGACCACTCCGGACGCTTCCTCTACGTCGCTGATAGCACCAACAACGCCGTCGCAGGATTTGCCATCCAGAGCAACGGCAGTCTTACGCCGATTGCCGGCTCGCCGTTTGCCGCTGGACTGCAACCTCTGGCCGTGGCTGCCGATCCACAGGGGACAGTGCTCTTTGCCGCCAACAGCGGCTCCAATAATGTCTCCGCGTATGTGATTGATTCCGCCACGGGCGCTCTGGGGCCGGTGAAAGGAGCTCCGTTCGCGACGGGCGGCTTGGGACCATCTGGCCTGGCCGTGGACGCGCACTCGACCGTGCTCTACGTAACCGATCAAGGCACGCATGACGTGGCTGCAATGGTGATCAACACCGACGGCTCTCTGCAAGCGGTGACCGGATCGCCTTTTGCTGTGGCGACCGCCGCAACGGTGGTTACACCGGTGCTGCGCTAAACGCAAATCCGGGTAGCGAGACCGCTAAAGGTTCACACACCTCGGGTGCATTTACCCTATGCACTCCTGGTGCTTGTTAACCGTTTTTAATCGGTGTTACATAGACCCCTACGATGGAATCAGTGTTCCAGGACGAGGCGGTCTTTACCGAGGTCGAACTTTCCCCGCAAGACCAGCTCAAGCTGCAATGGCAACAGCAGCCTGGGTTTATGCCTTTCCTCCGGCAGAAAAACCTGCTTGACCAGCATGCTGAGCTGCTGCCGTATGTCTCGCCCGCGGCCCTGAGTGGCTGGAGCACCCCGGTTCTTTTTGCCCTTCAGGGACTGGTGCTGATCGCGGCGGTCCTTTCGCTGGCAAACTGGCAGATCACGCGCCATGCCGGCGCGCTTGAAGATGAGATTGCGGCCTTGCAGGCCAACACGCAGACAGAGATCAAGCGCGAGGAAGTAATCATCGCTGCCACCGAAGCGGAGATCAGCCGGATCTCGAATTCCGCCAAGCCGTTATTCAAACTACACCTTTCGGCAACGCCGCTCACGCGTGAACAGGCGCTGCAGGTGCTGAAGTCTTCGCTGGTTGAGTCTCACCGTTCCGAAGATCAGTTCAAGGAAAGAATGGCGGCGCAGGAGCAGGAATTACGCGCCCGGCAGAGCGCGCTGGCCCTTGCGAATTCAGGTACGCCGCTGATCTTCTCGCTGGCGCTGGTGCTGGCCGCGGGATTCTTCTCGTCGGGGGCGCAGAGAGATGTCTCCCGCACCAAACCGGGCCGCCGATTCAGGGATTATTATCTCTATTTCGCCACCGCGGAAGGTCTCTGGCCCAGCCTGGTGCTGCTGGCCTTTCTGCACATCGCGCTCAGCCGCAGCGCTTATGGCGTAGGCGAATTGTTTGCCAGTGTAGGCCCGCTCTTCTGGGTGGTATTTCTGCTGGGGTTTTATTTTCTGCTGTTGCGATATTTTGTGATGGTCTCGCGCGATATCTACAAAGCAGCGGAACTAAGGCCGCCGGTGAATGAATGGGGTTTCGATAACCGAATTCTTTTCCGCATTCACAACAGCTTTCTGCTGGTGTTTGCCGGAATGGAAGCAGTGTTTCTCGGGCTGTGCTTCGCCGTGTACGTCACGCAAAACCATCTCGCCTAAAACCGCGGCCCTGGAGTAGCTGACTTCACTTGGGCGCCGGTTGCGGAGCTAGTGCCACCGAAAATTCATCGATCTGCGTAGTGCCCGCCTCTCCGGGAATCCTGGCCAGTACCCTGACGTCAATGCGATCGGCAAATACCCGGGCCACACAGAAGTGATGCAGCTTCTTAGCCACGTCGCCGCTGATCAGCAATCCCGGACGAACGTCATACAGGGGCGCGCCTCCTCCGCCGGTCACTATGTAGGTGATGCCGTCGCGCATGGTTCTGTAATAGAGGTGGTCGTGTCCCTGGAAGACGATCTTTACTCCATACTTCAGGAACAACGGATGCAGGAGGGCGCGCAGAGCATAATTCTGGCTGGCGTGATTGCCCACGGAGAAAATCGCCTCGTGGAAGAACGGCACCACTATCCTGCCGTCTTCTTGCGCCTTCTCCAGTTCGTCTTCCAGCCACAGGTATTGCCGGCTGGTTACGCCGAGCGCCGATTCCGTATCCAGGCAGATGAAGCGAAATCCCTGATGATCAAAGCGATAGTAAAGCTTGTTGCCGGAATCAATCTTGTCCCGGACTTCGTTTTTGTAGCGGCTGCCGAACTCGGCGTCATGGTTGCCGCGCGCCGGATAGTACGGAATCTTCTTGTCGCGGATCGGCCTGGTGATCCGGTCAAAGCGGTTCCATTGCGATCGCAAGGCGGAAAATTGGACCAGGTCGCCGGTCTGAAGAATGAAATCCGGGTCCGCATCCAGAACGCTCTCCACGATCTCGCGATGGATGACGTCATTGGTGCGTGTATCGCCATAGACCACGAATCGAAACAGGGGGACCTGGGTTTCAACCTCTTTCGATTTCGCCTGGGAGGGCGCCTGCGGCGTGGCCGGCTTGGCGGGACGGGCGTGCTCTCCACATCCGCATAGCGCAAGCGCCAGCAGCACAACTCCGCTGAGGAGAACTTTGTTTCCGACGCCTCGCATTTGACGCGGCTTGGCTTTCAAGTTTGCGGCGCACCCCCGGATGCCATTATGCCTCAAGGCGATTTAGAGGAGGCGCAGGCGGAATTGAGTTGTTCGCACACGATGAGGCCGCGAGCGGGGCATCACGGATCGGTGCGCTTTTTGAGGACAGGTTCAGGCGGCTTCTCAGGCGGAGCCACGGGCTCAAAGCTGGATTTGATGTATTCGTCCGCGTTGGTTTCGTAGCAGGCAAGGGGACTGCGTTTGCGCTCAAAGTCTACCTTGGGCACGTTGCGCGAATAGATCAAAGGTTCATGGCGCTTGGGCCTCTCCCTGGCCGTTAGCTGGGCGATGGTCTGGTCGCAATCCGGATCCCGCCAGGCTGAGACCTCATGCACCATGGAGTAATCAAAGCCGGTTTCAGAAAGCCGCGGCTGATACGGCAGGAAGGTGAAGACGAGCTTGATCAGGCTCCACTCCTCGTGGGCAACCTCCGTCTCCGCCACGAATACCTCATGGCTGGAGAAGTAGGAGGAGCGCGGGTGGTCGGCCAGGGCAACGGCAACTAGGCGCACACGTATCGGGGTTCTCTTGGGGGGATCGGGCCAACGGAGCTGTCCTTCGGCCGGTCTTCCTGAACCACCAATAAAAGTCGCTGCTACAAAAAGCAGGGCTGTAGTCCAGTTCTTCATGCTGACACCAATTACGTTCTGCTGCTTGGCTGCACCTAAGTACTGAAGCTCAATCGGCCAGGATATCGTTTCCGCGGGTCAACCTCGCTCGATTTTAGCAGACTTCAGGGTACTGGGCGCGGTTACGCCGCCGCTTATCAGAGAAGCATCTGTCAATAAAGATGCAGGCGGGATTTGTCGAAATGAGTGATTGGTTGGCATTGCCGAGAAGGCGATAGCTGCCAAATTGCTGGCTTTGGAGAGGAGGCTATTCATTAGAGAACAACCAGGTAATCGGGCAACACAACGCATTTTGTTCCGGGGTATCAGTTCCAACCGAGTACTTGCGTTACCTTTCCGGTGATGCCGAAGCGGTCCAGAATTGCTCGTAACCGACATCATGAAGAGGAGGATGGTGGTGATGATTATTTGGGCAAAGGTCCGAGGGCAAAGGCGAGCGCAGGTCCGTGCCCTCCAGGTGTTTTTCCTTTGCCTTGCTTCTCCAATGTTGTTTGCCCAGGCCGCTTCCAATATTCCGGAGGCCGCTGCTGCCGGGGATGCCAAGGCGCAGTTCTCCCTGGCAAACGACTATTTTCAAGCCCGGTACATAACTCTGAACTATGCGGAGATGTTGATATGGTATCGGAAGTCCGCTGCCCAGGGCTTTGCGCCTGCACAGAATCAGCTGGGCAGAATGTACGAAAACAACATTGGCGTTTCGCAGAATTACAAGCGCGCTGCATCCTACTATCGCCTGGCGGCGAACCAGGGCTTCGCGCAGGCCCAGTACAATCTGGCGGCCCTGTTTCAGTCGGGCCACGGCGTCCATCGTGACTATAAGCAGGCCCTTGACTGGTATCGCAAGGCTGCCGATCAGGGACTCTCGAGCGCCGAAAGGGAAGTTGCATATTTCTACCAGTGCGGACTTGGGGTGAAGCGTGATTATGCCCAGGCGCTGGTTTGGTACCGACGCTCCGCCGACCACGGCAACTCCGACGCGGAAAACCAGCTTGGGTACATGGCAGGAGAAGGATGGGGCCAGCCACAAAATTACGAAGAGGCTCTTTCCTGGTATTACAAGGCCGCCGCACATGGCAGCGTCACAGCAGAGGAAAACATCGGCTATTTGTTTCAGCATGGCACGGGTGTGAACACCGACTATGGACAGGCAATGTCCTGGTTCGAGAAAGCCGCCGCGAAGGGCAACGGCGATGCCGAAAACCAGCTAGGCTGGATGTATCAGTTCGGAGAGGGCGTTAAGGCCGACAATGCCATGGCTTTGACGTGGTATGGTCTGGCGGCCGACCGAGGGAGCGTCCAGGGCAAGAATAATCTCCAGGCTCTTACCGACGATCTGCAGGAAAACGGCGGATTCCAGAATGCGACCGCTCCTGTGAAAGATGACGTTGTCGCGCAGGCTGAACGCTGGGCGAAGATCAGGTATCTTCAGGGGCGCATTGACGCACTCGAGGCGGCGGCCGTGAACCAGGACGATCTCGTCGACCAGCTCGAGCATACGGGCAAGGGCAAGAGTGGCGCTATTGTCAAAGTATTCAATGCCATGGGCAGCGTCGGCGCCGTCAAGTACCGGCTGGAGGCCGCAAAGTATCGCGCCGAGGCCGCTCGCATGCGTGATGACCTGGCGCAAACCGAAAGTCAAAATCAATCCAGTGCCAGCGTTAGCGTTCCCGCGCCTTAGCGCGAATCGCGCGGCAAGATCCCGCTGCGAGTTGGCGGCCAACACTTGATTACTGGATCGGGCCCGCTGTCAAGGTATGATCACCAATCGACGGCCTGGCTGATCGCGCTGCCATGCGTTCTCAATATCCGCCAGCGGAACCTTTTCCGTATCGATATGAAGGTCCCCTTTTGCGGCGTGCGCAATGACTTTCTGAAAGGCTTCCGCCAGAACGTCACGCCCGGGAATCCCCGCAGTACCCATCATTGTTATCGCCGTACTACGCAGCACGGCGGCTGAAAGCGTGATGTCCGGCGCGGCGCTCTCCCCAACCTGAACAAAGCGGGTTTCGGATTTGATGGCAGCAAATTCTCTCCGTGTCATCGCCGCCAGGAACGTTTGCGCCGGTTGGCCCCACACGTAATCGATCACAACCTGGAATCCCGAGGTACCTCCTTCGCGCACAAATGCCTCGCTCAGTTCAGCCGCAGGCAGAGAGAGGGAAATAGTGGCGTCAGCACCCAGGTCGCGAAGGGTGTTCAGTGCCTGCTGATTGCGACCGGCGGCAACAACCCGCGCGGCTCCAAGAAGCTTCGCGATCTTTACCGCCAGCTTGCCGGTGATGCCCGTGGCCCCAAGGACCAGGACGTTTTCGCCTGGCAGCAATTTTGCGCGGTAGGCCAGTGAGAGCCAGGCTGAGATGCCGGGATTGGGCAAAGCAGCGGCGGTTTCGTTGTCCAGATTCTCCGGAACGGGAAAGGTGAATGCGCGCGGCACAACCGTGCGTTGTGCCATGGCGCCGTGGGGTGGACGAGGTCCCCCGAAGAAGACTCGCGGCCCGCCGTCCAGATGCCCTACGCCATCCGATCCGCAGACGCGCGGAAATGCGCCGCGGCTTGCATAATGCGATCCGGCGGCCAGTTGCTGATCAACCGGCTTCAGCGACGCAGCGTCAACATGTACGATCACTTCACCGTCTTTGTCAACAATCTCAGGCTCTGGGAATTCTTCATATCGAGGTACAGTTCCAGTGGCGTGCAAGACGGCTGCATGCATCACAAGC
>DASTPO010000459.1:0-4111 GCA_035762225.1 Candidatus Angelobacter sp. | reverse complement strand
GACAATGCCACCATCACCGTGGCGGCCGGCGTGGTGCTGGGCAATGAGCTACACGTAGGAGGCAGGTAATGAAGCTGGCGCGCATACTGGTACTCACTTGCGGCATGGCGTTGGCTGTCTCCGGCGCGGTGCCGCTTTTGCAGCGCATCTTCGCCGACAACAAGCCGCCGGTTGAACTCACGGTAAAGAACGCTCAGCCGCGCGAGGTTGAAGACGTTACGCAGAACGCAATCGTGCGCGACTACACCCTGGCTTGGCAGGCCATCAGCACCGCACTGGCGAACAATACGCTCCAGCCGCTCAATGAGAATTTCTCCGGCTTCGCCTTGGACAAGCTGACGCAGCGCGTGAAAGACCAAAAGCAAAACGGCTTGACCACCCGCATCATCGACCACGGCCACAAGGTTGATGCCATCTTCTACTCGGCCGACGGCGCGGCAATTGAATTGAAAGACACCGCCACAATTGAGACCCAGGTGCTGGATGGAGGAACGGTGATCCATTCCGACCAGGCGCAGATCCACTACTATGCGGTGATGACAGGCGCAGAAGACCGCTGGAAGGTGCGTGTGCTGGAGAGCGCCGCGCAGTAAGCCCTGACTAAATAGCTAACGTGCGCGACTGTAGTCGTACAGCGGACGGCCCGGTTCTTTGGGCTTTCTCCGCAGCAGTCTTCTCAGGCATTCGTGTCCCTCTTCCAATGCGGCACAAAATGTGAGTTCCTGGCTCAGGCCAAGTATCCTGGATGAACCCACCTGTTGGACTACCACGTGATAAATGGTGCGGTTGCCATCCGATTCCGGCACAATCTCAGCAACATATTTGCCGCGCCGCAGGCGCGTGCGGCTGGCTGTCGTGGCGCACCCACAGGCGGCGCCTTCGTGCCGTTCAACTGTTGCCCGCTCGTAATCTTCAGTAGTTTGCATCGTCGCCTCCCTGCCGCACGGTAAGTACCGGGCACTCCGCTTCAGCGATTATCTTGGCCGCCGTCGCCCAGGGCAGATGGGAATTAATGGTCGCAGGTTCGGGGTGTCGCGCACCGAGGACGATCATGTCAGGCCGCAACTCATGGGCGACCTGGAGGATTTTTGCCGAAGGCAAGCCATACTCCAGCATGAAAGTTGGTTGCCGCCACATTTCCAGCTCATCTTTGATGACGGAATGGAGCTGTGCCTTGACTTCTGAGGGCGTCTTGATCTTCCGGTTTCGCTGCCGTTCATCGGACACATGAAGCACCGTCAACTCTGCCCGGAATTCGCTGCACAGCCGCGCGGCGTACAACGGCGCCGCTGAATTAGGTTCAAAATGTGTCGCCAGCAGGACCTTCTTGAGCTTGAGGTCGCGGGCGTTACATGACTTTACGTCAGGCCCCACCGTAAGCACCGGGCAGCTCACATTGCGGAACACGTCTTCGGCGACTGAACCCAGAACCAGCCGGGGAATGCCCTGACGCCCATGCGAGGCCAGGACCAGCAAGTCAATTTCGTTTCTGCGGGCAACGTCGCTGATCACTTTCCACACTGCGCCCTGCTCCAACGGAGCCTGGCTGGGCAGTCCCCGCAACAACCCCTGAAGCACACCGGTCAAGTCGGTGGTGACTCCCACGGGCCCATCAAAGGTGAAGGCAAATGCGTCGGGATTGAGCAGCTGATAGGAGTCTGGCCCGCTTACATGAATGGTATGGATACGCGACGAGTACCGATGGCCAATGGCCTGAGCGCATTTCAACGCGACCTCTGACCCTTCAGAGAAATCGGTAGCCAGAAGAATGTTCTTCAACGATATGGAAAGGGCCCGCTCCAGTGTCGGCATAAAGACCACCTCGCTAATTGTGAAGCTAGTGTAGGAGGCGGCTGACCACGGAGGATGTGACGGCCATCACCAAGGGCCGTGCAGAAAAGCTTAGTCTCTGAAGATAGGGGGCGCGTCGCTGGCGTCAAAAGGCTCGGACTCGCCGGTGAGTTCGGGGATGCTCTGCATCAGGCGCAGGCACCGGTTCCAGCGAAGAAGAGCGTCGTCATTGCCCGCAGGGCGGATCTTTTCCGCTTCTTCAAAGTAGTGGAGCGCGGCTTCAAAACTTGCCTGCAGGGTGTGGGAACGGTGTCCGGCGCGGAGTTGTGCTTTGGCGCGACGCTCATTCAGTATGCCCATGTAATAAGAGCGCTCATAAGCATTCGTCAGTTTTTCAAAGCTGGCATGCGCTTCGTTGAAGCGGTCGGCGGAGCTGCCGTTGAACTGGTCGGTGACGGCCAGGCCAAGCTGGCGCAAGGCCATCTGGTTTTCGGCATCGGCAGCCAGGATGTCGCGGCAGATGGATTCGGCTTCTTCCGCCTGGTTCAGGTAGCGGTAATGCTGGACCTTGGCCAGCGCTTCCGAGATGCCGTTCTTGGAGATCGTCTTGAATTCGCGTTCCATAATGTAGGCCTACCGCGATTATTCTATTCCGATTTGGGCGCTCCGCGTATCTTGCGCACCAGCTTCAAGATGGGATCGTAAAACTCGTCAACCACCCGCTCCTTGAGCGGGATGATCGCATTGTCAGTGATCTTGATTTCTTCCGGGCAGACTTCCGTGCAGCATTTGGTGATGTTGCAATAGCCGATTCCCAGTTCGTTCTTCAGCAGCCTGGCCCGGGAAACGTTGTCCAGCGGGTGCATCTCCAGTGACGCCACGCGGACAAAAAAGCGCGGTCCGCCGAATTCCTCTTTCTTGTGATGGTCGCGCACCACGTGGCAGACGTTCTGGCACAGAAAGCATTCGATGCATTTGCGAAATTCCTGCACCCGGTCCACGTCTTCCTGGTACATCTTCCAATCGGTTTTCGGTTTGGGCGAGAAGGGCGGAATCTTCCTGTTCACGCGGTAATTCCACGAGACATCCGTAACCAGGTCCTTGATCACGGGAAAGGATTTCATGGGATAGACGGTGATTGGTTTGTCGGTGGGCAGCGAATCCATGCGCGTCTTGCAGGTCAATCGCGGACGGCCATTGACCTCGGCTGAGCAGGAACCGCACTTGCCGGCTTTGCAGTTCCAGCGCACTGCCAGATCAGGCTCAAGATGCCCCTGGATATAGTGCAACGCGTCCAGAACTACCATGCCGGGCGCAATGGGGACGTTATACTGCTTTGCGCCGCCGGCTTCCTGATTGCCGCGAAAGACTTCGAGAATCGCATCTGCCATGTTCGTCTCCCTATTTCTCATCCGCTACAAGCTCTTGCAACTCATCGGGAATCTGATCTACCGGAATCTGGCTCAACTTCATGGCGTCGCCCTGGCGCGTGATCAGGTTGTGCTGCCGGCCCCAGATCTGTTCGTCGAGCTTGGGATAATCAATGCGGCTGTGCGCACCGCGGCTTTCCTTGCGCGCCTGGGCGCTTCGCGCCACCGCCTCTGAGACCGTAAGCATGGATTTCAAGTCGCGGGAAAGATGCCAGCCGGGGTTGAAGAGCCGCGAGCCTTCCACGCGAACCCGTGCGGCACGCGCTTTCAGTTTTTCCAGCTCGGACAACGCCTTGGTTACGTCTTCTTCCACGCGGAAAATCCCAACCAGGTTCTGCATCACCTCTTGCAGGTCGCGATGCACTGCGTAAGGATTTTCGCCTTCACCGCGATCAAACGGCGCCAGCATGTCGCGTTCGGCTTCTTCGATCTGTGCGGAATGAATGCCGGGCGCGGGAGCCTGGGCAGCGTATTTGGCCGCGCCGAGCCCAGCGCGGCGGCCGAACACCAGAAGGTCTGACAACGAATTGCCCCCGAGGCGGTTGGCGCCATGCAGTCCCGCGGCCGCTTCACCGGCGGCGAACAAGCCCGGCAGCGACGATGCTCCGGTCTCGGCCTCCACGCGAATTCCGCCCATCATGTAATGGCACGTGGGGCCCACTTCCATTGGACCCTTCGTGATATCCACGTCAGCCAGCTCTTTGAACTGGTGATACATGCTGGGCAGCTTTTGCTTCACGTAGTCGGCCGGCTTGTGGGAGATATCGAGATAGGCCCCGCCGTGCTCGCTGCCGCGCCCTTCACGCACTTCTGTGTAGATGGAGCGCGCGACCACATCGCGAGTGGAGAGCTCCATGCGCTTGGGATCGTATTTCTCCATGAAGCGCTCG
>DASTPO010000458.1:0-2204 GCA_035762225.1 Candidatus Angelobacter sp. | reverse complement strand
ATTTGCCAGCCTCGGCGCCTTCATCATGCATGTCCAGTCGCGCGAATGCGTCCCTTCCAATGGGACCTGATGAACCAAACAATCGCGACCAGCAGCAGGAGAATAATCACCGCATCCAGCCGGTGGAACCACTGCTTCAATCGCGGGTCTTTGTCCCAGCGCTCGCCCAGCTTCATGCCGATCCATGCCAAAACAAAGCACCACGGCCACGAACCAATGAAGGTGTAAACGTGGAAGCGCAGACGCGGCATCTTTGCTACGCCGGCGGGCAGCGCAATAAATGTCCGGATCACAGGAAGCAATCGCCCGATAAAAACGGCCACGGCGCCAAAACGGGCAAAGAATCGTTCCGCCAGATCAAGCTCGTGGCGTCCCATAAAAACATAGGATCCGTATCGCTCAATCAGCGGCCGTCCGCCGTAATTGCCTATTTCGTATGCAATTACCGAACCAAGATTGCAGCCGATCGCGCCTGCCGTGGCGGCCAGCAGCAAACTAAATTGTCCTTTGTAAACCAGATAGCCGGCAAAGGGCATGATGATTTCTGACGGCAGCGGAACACAGGCCGATTCAATCGCCATCAGCAGCAACACGCCGAGGTATCCGGCCTTGGAGATTACGGCGATGATGAACCCTGCAAGGGCGGCGATAATTTTTTCTATCATTCAGTGGGAAGTCTTTAAATCGTGCGCTCAGAAATCCTGTGAGTCCTGGGTGAAGGTATATCCGGGCAAAGTCATGCCGCCCGCGTCCTTGGTGATCTTCACGCGAATGGTTTCAGCATCCGGTGCGCTCACCTTCGCCGGTCGCAGCATGGCGTATTGCGTGAACAATTCGCCGTAAACTTTTGTGACGAGAAAATTGTCGCCATTTTCGTCACTGCGCCAGACCTGTCCTGCTTGCACTGCCTTGACCATGACTGAAGACTACTGAGTCATGCGGCGGTGCGTCAATCCGGCAATTTGCCGCTGAACAAATCTTCTAACCCCGCAGCCGGGCAGCGCACGCCCACATAAAACGTGCCGAACAAGGCATACACGGCGCTCACTTCATCAAAGCGCATTTCGTAGATCAGTTTCTTGAAGATCAGCGGATCGTCGGCAAAAAGATCTACGCCCCACTCCCAGTCGTCAAAGCCGATTGACCCCGTGATGATCTGCCGCACCGTGCCGGCATATCGGCGGCCGACCAGCCCATGCTCTTCCATCTGACGTTGGCGTTCTTCAATGGGCAGGCTATACCAGTTTTTGTCCTCTCCTCGACGGCGATCCATCGGGTAGAAGCAGATATAGCGGTTGGGCGGAATCTGGGGAAACAAACGCGGACGCATAGCCTCCGTCTGGCGCTTGATCGTTTCTTCGATGACCTCATTCCATTCCGGCGAATGCGGCTGGGTTCCCTGCTCACGCAAGGCGCGATACATCTTTACGGAAGAGTCATACAGACCAAGCTCTACCACCGACAGATAAGAAGTGGTCTGCTCCAGGTAATCGCTCAACCGCAGGCGTGAAATGGCCAGTTCAGCGGCTTTGAGCTGGTCAAACGAATTGCGGAAGTGCACCACCAATAGATCGCCTTTATGGCCGAGCAAAGAAAAGATGGCAGTCTGCCCGGCAACATCGTTTTCCATCTTCAGCAGCGCAGCGGAAGCTTCTGCCGCGATTTCATGCTGTTGCGCCGGGCTTAGCCTGCGCCATTCCGCCCAGCGGAAGCGAAACATCTGGTGCAATACGCTGGAGCCTTCAAGCGTAAGCGGTACTGCATGCAGGTCGCTCTCCTGGACTTTCATCTCAGGCTTCGTGGTGGCCATTTTCCTCTTCCTTGTTCCTTCTGCCTATTGTGATTGTAAGCCCGCTGCTTTAGATTTTGTGTCATGCCAGTCGCAAAAACGCCCCCTGCCAAGACCAAGTCCCGACCGAAACCGCCCGCCAAGGCCGCCGGTCCTGTAAAACCAACAACGGCGAAAAGTAAATCGACTAAAAGCGACTATAACCCCGTGGCGCCGGAACGCGTCAAAGACATTCTAAATCGCCTCGACCAGCGCTATCCCAATGTTCGCTGCGCCCTGCACCACAACAGCGCCTGGGAGCTGCTGATTGCAACCATTTTGTCCGCGCAGTGTACCGATGTAATGGTCAATAAAGTCACGCCGGGCTTATTTCAGAAATATCCCACGCCTCAGGCCATGGCGGCGGCCAGCCCAG